>WQRM01000037.1 GCA_009786735.1 Oscillospiraceae bacterium
CGCCTGCGCCAAGCCGAAGCATTCCTGCAAGCCGACGGCACACGCTTGGTGGTTGCACTGCCGTGCTTGCGCAATGGTTTGCAGCAACAACGCCTGCAGGCTGTCCAGTTTGCCGCGCAACGCGATGCGCTGGTGCGTTTTGGGCACCAGTTGCGTTTTGTTCAGATGCGTCATGTGCTCCGGCTTTTGGAACACCACCGTGATGCCCCGCTGTGCGCAATAGTCTTGTGCGGCAGGGCTGAGCTGCTGACCAGTAGGCAGCCGCAGCAGCATGCCGTCGGGCAAACACATGGCGCGCAGCTCGGATTCTGTGAGCAGCTTCATTATGCTTTATCGCTGGTCGCCAAGGTGGGTAGAATGCATTCCACTTCGTTGTGCGGGCGCGGAATCACATGCACGCTCACCAGCTCGCCCACGCGTGAGGCTGCGGCCGCACCTGCGTCTGTTGCGGCCTTCACCGCACCAACATCGCCGCGCACCATCACGGTGACCAAGCCGCCACCCACGTGCACTTTGCCCACGAGGTTGACGTTAGCCGCCTTCACCATTGCGTCCGCTGCTTCCACAGCGCCAACCAGACCTTTGGTTTCCACCATACCGAGTGCTTGTAACGTTGCCATTTGAGAATCCTCCTAAGATGTAATTTGTGATTTATATCTGCCCCAAGCGTTGCATCACTTTGCGCGTGATCTCCGCAACTTGCTCGGGTGTGATATCCAGTTTGGGCGGGCTGCCGAGGGTTTGCGCGGGGGCGGGCGCATCAGCACGCAGCGCGCTGAGCTCCTTCGTGCCCCATGCCACCCGGCGCACATCCATCAGATGCATCGGGGTGACGTTGTCCGACGTTGCGCTGCCGCCAATCGCGCCGCAACCCAGCGTGAGCGCAGGCGCAAGTGACGTGGTAGCACCCACGCCGCCGAGTGCCGCAGGCGTGTTCACCAGCAAGCGAGACACCGGCTTTTGCAGCGCAAATTCACGAATGACCGCCTGGTTTTGCGAGTGAATCACCATCGTGTGCCCCACGCCTTCGTTATGCAGCAAATCCATGCAGCACAAGCAGGCGCTCTCCCAGTCCGGTCGCACATACCAAGCCAACACCGGGCAAAGTTTCTCGCGGGCATAGGGGTTGCGCGGCGACACATCTTCTTGACGCGACAGCAACACGCGCGTGTTTGCGGGCACGGATATCCCCGCCATTTCAGCGACCTTCAAGGCAGATTTCCCCACCACTTGCGGGTTGATCGTGCCATTTGGGCGCAGCAACAGCTTGCCCAACTGCTCGCTTTCGCTTTCGCTGAGAAAATGACCGCCCTGCGCCTTGAACTCGGTTTCCACTTGCTGTGCCGCAGCAGATTCCACCACCACGCTTTGCTCTGACGCGCAAATCGTGCCATTGTCAAAGGTTTTTGATGCGATGATATGCTGCACCGCGGTGGGAATGTTCGCGCTTTTCTCAACAAACGCAGGACCATTGCCGGGCCCAACGCCGATGGCCGGGTTGCCCGAGCTATATGCGGCACGCACCATGGCTTCGCCGCCTGTGGCCAAAATCACGCCGGTGTCGCGATGCGTCATGAGAGCATTTGTGGCTTCCATGGTCGTTAGCTTGATGGCTTGCACGGCGTGTTCGGGTGCACCTGCGCGTGTTGCCGCTGCTGTGATAATCTCAACCGCGGCTAAGATGCTGCGCTTTGCGCCCGGGTGGGGGCTGATGACCACCGCGTTGCCCGCTTTGAGCGAGATGATCGCTTTATACAGCGTGGTGCTGGTGGGGTTGGTGGACGGAATGAGTGCCGCCACGATGCCCACCGGCACGCCGATTTCCCACAAACCGGCTGCGTTGTCTTCGTGCAGCAAGCCGACGGTTTTCATGTCTTTGCAGGCGTCCCAAGTCATGGTCGAGCCCAGCAAATTCTTGAGGACTTTGTCCTCCCAGCGGCCAAAGCCGGTTTCTTCGGCGGCAAGCTTAGCCAATGCTTCAGCTTGCGCTGCGCCTGCTTGGGCGATTTCTGCGCAGATGCAGTCAATCTGTTGCTGCGAGCATTTTGCCAGTGCTTGGGCGGCAACTTTCGCCCGTTTCATGATGTCGCGCACTGCCTGAATGGATTCCAAGTCGCGGTCGAGCATATCATTCTCCTCTACATCATTTCAATCAGTGGCGCACCGGCCACGCGCGCAACTTCTTGCGCAAAGGCTTCGCATGCTGCGCGGCAGGCGGCTTGTTCGCCGGTGAGCAACGCCCCTGCAAAGTTGGTTTCGCTCGGCGGACCATAGTACACAGCCAGCTCCACTTCAGCCGCTTTGAGTGCGGCATCCAGCGCCACGGTTGCCTCCAGCGGCGGGGCGATGAGATACGCCATGGCGGTGCCCGGCGGCACATTCGCCTGCGCGGAAAGATAGCTGCCCGTGCGTGAAATGCAGTGCGCGAAATACACCACGCTGTTCTGCTCATCCACGCCATAAAACGCGGCATCGTTCTCCATGTAGCTCGCCGCCGCGCCAAGCCCCGCACGCACTTGTTCGGGGTCGGGTCCTGCCAAAATGCCGATGAACTCGCCCGCCAGCCGTGTGCTTGCGTTGCTCGCCCCGCCATACATGCTGCGGGCATATAGCACGCGCACCTCGGCTTTTTTTGTCGCTTCATCCAGGGCAACATAGCCCACGTCATCGCAGTCTGTGGTGAAAATGCCCAAGCTGCGCTCGCCCGGTTGTGCGCCCAGTTCCTTAAGCAAAGCTGGGTTTGCGTTGGGCAAAATGCGCATGCTCAAAATCGTTGTTGGGATGCGCTGCCCCTGCATGACGGTGTTATCCTTCATTGAGTTCCACCCCGCTTTTTTTCTCGCGATGCATGCGCCCGAGCACTTCGGCAACATAAGCTCCAGCCTCCACGGCGTTGAGCCCACCGCTGTAGATGTTCGACACCACGGTTCGGCGCGCTTCGGGCATGCCGGGCGTTGGCGCATAGGCCATGTAGGCACTCATGCTTTCCGCAGAGCCCAAGCCGGGTCTTTCGCCAATGAGCACGCACACCACCTTCGCGCCGGTCAATTGCGCCACTTGTTCCATGCTGGCCACACGGCCATACTTCACAAAGAACGGCTTGCCGCAGGAGAGTCCTTGTTGGGTGAGGCTTTCGGTGATTACCGGCAAGATGTTCTCCAAGTTTGCTGCAATGGCCTTTGAGCTTAGCCCGTCGGCTGCGTAGACAAGCACATCGCAAGGGCTTGCATTGTGCGCTGCGATGGCGTTGCCGGTTTGCTCGCTGAACACACGCCCCAAGTCCGGCCGGGTGAGAAATTCGTCGCGGCTTTGGCACTGCGTGGCAAACTCGGGCAGGTTCAGCTGTTGCAGCAGCTCGGCAGGCACGTCGTTATACACAGCGTCCCGTGCCGCGGCATGGTCAGCGCGAAATTGCAAGTAAGTGTCGGTGCGCAGGCGCGTGCCCGCACATCCCACGCCAATGCGCGCGGAGGTCACTTGCGCAGGTTGAGGCGCACGATGTTCCTGTGTTGGTGTCACTTGCGCAGGCTTGTTTGTGTTGGACTGCGCTTCCAATATCGCCTGAACAATTAGCTCAACGAGTGCGTCTTGCATCATTTTCGCCCACGCTTTCTAGGTGCTAAAAACACCGATGCGGCCTGAGAATTAGTCTGTATAATACGCAAGCCATGTCACCTCCCAAAAATCAGCTCAGGCTTGCCCGCAAGCTCTGTGAGTTTGCCATCGCGCGTGATGCCCATTTTCTCCAGCCATGCGTCGAACTCCGCAATGGGCTTGAGCCCCAGCACCTCGCGAATCGCCGCCGCATCGTGGTAAGCATTGGTTTGATAGTTGAGCATGATGTCATCGCCGGCAGGTACGCCGATGGCGAAGTTCACGCCACTGGCGGCCAGCAGCAAGGCGAGGTTTTCCACGTCGTTTTGGTCGGCCTGCATGTGGTTGGTGTAGCAACAATCGCAGCCCATGGGAACACCCGAAAGCTTGCCCATGAAGTGGTCTTCCAGCCCCGCGCGGATCACCTGGCGGCTGTCGTAAAGATACTCCGGACCGATGAAACCCACCACGGTGTTGACCATAAACGGCGCAAAGGCTTTCGCATAGCCATAACAGCGGGCTTCCATCGTCACTTGGTCTGCGCCATAGTGCGCGTCGGAGGAAAGTTCGCTGCCTTGTCCGGTTTCAAAGTACATCACATTCGGTCCGCGTGATGTGCCGTGTGACTTCAACAACGCCTGCGCTTCTTCAATGGTTTGTGTGGTGAAGCCGAACGCTTCGTTGCCTTTTTGGCTGCCCGCGATGGACTGAAAAATCATGTCCATGGGCGCACCTTGCTTGAGCGCTTCAATCTGTGTTTTGATGTGCGCCAACACACACGTTTGCGTGGGAATGGCGTATTCTTGCTTAACTTGTTCAAAGCGCTTGAGGATCTCCGTCATCGTGCCCACGGAGTCATTCACGGGGTTCAAGCCCAGCAATGCGTCGCCGCAGCCATAGCTCAAGCCCTCCAGCAGCGACGCCGTTACCCCCGGCACGCTGTCTGTGGTGTGGTTGGGCTGCAGGCGCGTGGAATACGTGCCGCGCAAGCCGATGGTGGTGTTGCACGTGGCAGGCACACGCAACTTGGATGCGGCATACACGAGGTCTAAATTGCCCATGAGCTTGCACACACCCGCAACCACTTCGGAAGTCAAGCCCGTGCACACCCGCTTTATCATGTCCTCTGTGGAGGTGGTGTCCAGCAAAAAGTGCCGCAGTTCCGCCATGGACCAGTTGCGGATTTCTTGGTATACTTGCTCGTCCACGCCGTCTTGAATGATGCGGGTCACGTCGTCTTGTTCATAGGGGACGATGGGATGTTCGCGCAAATCACTCACCAGCAAATCGGACAACACTTGCTTGGCCGCCACGCGCTCCAAGCTGCTTTGCGCGGCCACGCCTGCCAATTGGTCACCGGACTTTTCTTCGTTGGCGCAAGCAAGCACAGCCTTCACGTCACGAAACGTGAAAGATTTTCCGTGCAGCGTGGTGGTCAAATTCATGCTGTCTCCTCATCCAAACAATAGTGTCTTAATCACAACCGGCACCACTTGGCCGTTCATCAATGGCTTTCCAATGTCCAAATAGCAGTCTGGTTGCCGCGCATCGATGCCATCAAGGGTGATGACTGCCCGCCCCTGCGCGTGCGGTGTCATCGCAAGCCCCAGCGCCTTGCCGATGTCGTGTTGCGCGAGGAACACCCAGGGCACATCGGGGGCAAGTTGCGCGTGGCTTGCGGCGTGTTGCAAGGCTTGTGCCAGCCGCTTTAGCTCCTGCCAACCGGGGCTTGGTTTGCCTTGGAACGCGATGGCCACGCAGTTGGCATCCGTTTGCTGCACGAAATCACACAGTGCCTGCGCAACGCTCTCGGCTCTGCCATGGTCGAACGCATCTTGCTCCTGTTGCGGCGAAAGCGCGAACACGGGCAAGTTCTTCAGCGGGAATAAATCAGCACGGGTGTAGCCGATGGTGCTGCCCGACAGCGTGGTGGTGTAGCTGCCTGCGCCCATGACCGTGGCGCGGATGGTCTCTTGCGGCGCAAGCACTTGGTAGCCAAACAGGCGGCTGTTGCGCACCGCTTGTCCCAGCAGCACACCGAAATCGTTGTATGCAAACACCTCATGCCCGGTGCGATAAATACAGTCCGCCACGCCGCCGCTGAAGAGCAACACGCTGTTCGGGGTAAGCAGCGCTTGAACGTTGACCTCAAGCTGCCGCGCCATGGCTTCGGCGAGTGCACGCAAGTCGGCTAGGCTTGGTGTGTCCGACACCCGCAAGCGCAAGCCAGCGGCCTGCGCGATGGTGGCAGCATGTTCGCTGAGATAAGTCAACTTGCCCTGTGGGGTGAACTTCAGCAACCGGCCGCCGATGTCGTAGCAGGCTGTGGCGCCAAGTTTGCCGCAATCGAACACGGCAACATTGGTGGTGCCGCCGCCGATGTCGAAGTTCACCACGCGCAATCCATGTTCTTGGGCATAGGCCTGTGCGCCGCTGCCTTGCCCGGCGATGCGTGATTCCAGGTGCGGCCCGGCAGTGGCGACGACGAACTCGCCTGCAAAGCCACTGAGTTGCCGCAGCACCGCGGCCGCGTTTTCGCGCCTTGCACTTTCTCCGGTGATGATGACCGCGCCGGTATCGGTGGCGCCAATCGCAAGCCCTGCCTGCCGAAACTCGCCCTCGACCAGTGCGCACAACGCCTGTGTGTCAATCAAGCTGTGGTTGAGCAGCGGGGTTTCGTGAATTGCCCCGCGATAAATCACTTCCTTTTTCGTGATGGCGATGTTCGGTGCGGTAAAGCGCCCACCAAGGTCTTCCAGTGTCAGCGTGCTAAAAATCACCTGTGTGGTGGAGGTGCCGATGTCAATGCCAACGCTCAGCAATGTGTTTGCCAAAACATCACCCTCCACTCACAGATTGTCTCTATTATATATTAACATGCTTCTCGCCAAAAGGCAAGTGTTTTTATTGCTAGTGGGTAAGCGTCAAATAGAAAAGCACCTGTACAGGTGCTTTTCTATTTGACGCTTACGATGAGCCGACGCTGGCGTACTCCTGCCGCGCTGAATATGACGAATACGATTGGCCGGGAATTTACGCCGACCCGCACGCCGAAACCATGACAATGCTCGAACATGCTGACTCGCTCGACTACGTTTGCAAGAACATCCCGGACACAATAACATAACAACAGCGAGCGGAAAATCATCCGCTCGCTTTTCGTTTGCAGTTCGTGTGTTAGATGTGCGATAGCGTCCACGAAATGGCAACCAGTGTGCCCAAAATAGAGACAATCCATGCAGCAACACGCAAACCCGTTGCTGCCCGCGATGCCCGCCAGCACAATGCTCTGAAAGTCGCACAGCTCTAAGAAAAAGTGCTTGACAAAGCAAGTCGTTTGCGGTATAATACTCTAGGTATAAAAAATCACGCCTACCTTTAGCCGGGCGCGATTTTTGGGGAAAACCAGTCGAGACGAACATAAAGGCTAGACTAAAGAAAACGACAAACCGTTATTTATTAGGCCTTGGTTACTGCGCAACACAATATTTTCGGGACGTGGCGAAGTTTGGTATCGCGCCTGGTTTGGGACCAGGATGCCGCAGGTTCGAATCCTGTCGTCCCGACCATTGAGAAAGCCTTGTTTATCAAGGTTTTCTTGCATTTTGAGAGCTTGAAAATAACCATTTACCCTAATTTTTACCCTGATTGGCGCAAAATACCCTTAAAATACCCCGCAACCGTGTAAACGGCGGCGGGGTTTTGCTATGCGCTTTTTACTGCTAGGCTGTCAATAAACTGCTGCATTCTATCTGCGCTATCTTGGCGCATTTCGTCCGTGACATGGCCGTAGGTGTCCAGTGTAAAGGCTGCCGTGTGGTGGCCAAGATTGCCCTGCACGGTTTTGATGTCATCACCCGACCGCAGGGCATTGACGGCGTAAGTATGGCGTAGGTCGTGAAAGCGCAGTGCGGGATAGCCAAGTTCGGTCACGATACGCTTGTATTGCTTGTAGACGGTTTCGCGGATAAAATGACCGCCCAGCGAATTGGTGAACACAAAGCTATCTGGATTGTACCACGCATCCCCAGCAGCCTTTTGCATTTTTGCTTGGCTGACCTTAACCGACCACAGCTTGTGCATGACCGATTGAGCGGGCGATATTTTGCGTGGCTTGTCATTCTTCAACGGTTGCAACGAAAAGCCCTCGCCTTTGGTTTTGCTCCGTAGCAGCTGGCGGCGCAGCGTGATAGTGTTCGCTGTGAAGTCCACGCAGTCCCACGTTAGCCCCAATACCTCACTTTGCCGCAAGCCAGTAAATACCGTAACAAAATACAACGCCTCAAACTCATGCCCTTGTATGGCTTGCAGAAAGGCGGGCAGCACATGCGCGGGCATGGGTTGAACGTCAGGGCGTTCCACGCGCGGCAAGGTGATGTTGTCCGATGGATTTTGTGGCAAGTAACCCAGCAGCACCGCTTGCTTTAATGCGTTATGGAAAATACCGTGCACATTTTTGATAGTCTTGGGCGATAACGCCCGCTCCCGCAGCAGCGTGTTATAGAATTTCTGCACGTCATGCGGGCGCAGGGATTGCAGCCGTACCGCACCCAGCGCGGGGGCAATGTAGTTGGCAATAGTTTGGCCGTAAAGGTGGCGCGTGTTGGGCTTAACACCGCCCAAGTATTCCGCTTGCCACACGTCCAGCCATTGCGCCACCGTCATGCGGCTGGGCTCTTGATATGTGCCTTTGTCAAGCGCGGCGGTGATATGCCGCAGGTGCTCACGCGCAGCCTTTTGGGTTTTATGGTAACTATCCCGATAGATGGGCTTGCCCGTGCCCGCGTTGCGCCCGGTTGTTACACGAACCCTCCATGTTCCATCTTTGCGTTGGTATATTGAGCCGTCACCGTTGGCGCGTTTAGGCATGTTCATCACCTGCCTTTGTTTTTTGGTAGTAATGACGCAAGCGGGCGGTTATGGTATTTTCAAACTCCATGAAGCTATCTGTGTCGTGCACTTGTGCCCGTAGCTCTTTTAGCGCACGATTAACGCCTAATAACATGGTATCTAAAATATCCTCATTGCTTGGTAAATAATCCACACCGTCAGCAAGTGGAATAATAACAGTGCTTTGTGGTGGTTGCGAGAAAAGGTAGTTAATAATTCCATCAAGCGCACCTCCCACGCATTTAGTTGCCGCAGCCGATGAGTGCGCACTTTGGGTTAGCAACACACTAAGTGCAGCAGCGTAAGGCGTGGTTGCATTACGCGCAAGGGTTAAATTCAACACGGCATTTTCAGTTAGTCCAGTTGCTTGCGTGATTGCTTGCAATTCAATTTCAGGGCTTTTAGCCCATGTTTGACAAAGCAAATAATCACACGACACGCCTAGTTGCTTGGCGAGCGTGACAATTTCCGAGCTTTTGAAGTCGCGCAACCCGGCTTCTATTTTTCCAAATGTCGAGCGGGCGTAACCATGTTTTACGGAAAATTCCTCTTGCGTTAAGCCCAATTCCTCACGCGCAAACTTTACCCTGCTGCCCATTTCCTTTAGCCATTTTCTTTTTTCATTTTCGCACATTTTTCTTTCACTCCCTCAAAAGCAACAAAAATAGAACATTATGATTTTTTGCTCCAATCCGCTTGACTGCTCGCCGACTGCGTGGTATACTAGAAACAGGCAAGAAAATCGAACAAGAAATATTTCTGTTCCTATTTTATCATGCCGAGTTTAATTTGTCAAGAGGTGAATTTCAAAATGCGCGAAAAAACTTTGTCCGAACTAGCCGCCGAGAAACGCCGCGAGTACAAGCGGCAATGGTATGCCCAAAACCGCGAGCGAGCCAAAGAGCATACGCGTCGCTACTGGGAGCGCAAAGCCCGGCAAGAGCAAGATGGTGAAAATCAAGAAAGCGAGGTAGAAGCCCATGCCTAAGGAAAAACTAGCATACAGCACAAAGGAAGCCGCCGCCGTGTTGGGTGTTGGTATGAACACCATGTACAGCCTCATTCATGTGGACGGTTTCCCGCGTGTGTGGCTAACACCAAAGAAAGTGATTATCCCGCGCGACAAGCTTCATGCGTGGATAGAGGCGCAAGCCAGCAAAGAGGTGGCAGCATGAACACAAAAATAAACACCGCCCACGTTGCGACAACAACGGGGACGGCAGTAGACGACAGCGCAGCCAGCAAGACAGGCGAAGTCCACGTAAGCGTCAAATAGAAAAGCACCTGTACAGGTGCTTTTCTATTTGACGCTTACTTACCATGCGCATAAATACGGCGCATTGGGCTACATGGATGCGACCACATTCAAGCCCCGACATGACCACACAAGATTTTTGCAACACATCGCCAACGCAATCAAGCGCAACCATGCCAAAGCCTTTGTCAAGCACCATATGGACAAGTATGCGGGCAATTTCCCATTGTGGGCTATTGTTGAGCTATTTAGCGTGGGCGAGCTGTCACGGTTTTACGCCGACATGCACCGTGCCGACAAAAAGGCCATCGCCCGCTCCCTGTTCAACACGAGCGACAGCAACGCCGCCAGCTGGCTGCTGTGCCTGTCCAAGTTGCGCAATGACTGTGCACATTATTCACGCCTGTATGATGTGCCTTTTGGCACAACACCCGCCACGCCCAAAGGCAGTGACTACATATTGCAAGACCGCGTGTTTGACTACCTGCTTGTGCTGAAGTTCCTGCACCCCGACCCCACGCAATGGAGCACATTAGTTAATAGCCTTGCTGCATTGATAGAAGAATACAGCGACACCATAGAGCTATACCGCATGGGTTTTCCGCAGGATTGGGAACCGCTTCTTGCGTGATGGCGAAATTTTCTTGACAAGCCCAATAAAATGCGCTATAATAGCACGGTAGTGGTAGAGTTCACCCGCCACAAGCGTGCGCACACTTGAAGCGGCAAGACGGAAAGACCACGCACCACGTCCACAGGCAGGGTAATTCAGCGTAGCAGATGGCGACCTGCTAAAACGCCTAGCGCGGAATGTCCAAGCTCAGCCCGACGGCACACTGGGTGCAGCTTGTTTTGTCATTTTTGACCGATAGCAAAACACGCCTGCTCGACCTTGAAAATAAGCCCGATTTTCTACCCTGATTTTTACCCTAATTGTTACCCTGAACACGACAAAGCCGAAAAACGCGACACAAAGCGAAACAATGTAAAACCCCCGAAAAACAAGGGTTTTGCAACGTCATATAAAGCGAGAAAAAGCGCAGTAAAACCACGACAAGCTAATTCGAATCCTGTCGTCCCGACCATGTAAAGACGCTAATTTTGCTACAACAGTTAGCGCAAAACAAACCCAAGAACAGCGGTGTTCTTGGGTTTGTTCTTGTTTTAAGGGGCACGCAAATGCATGGATAGTCCACTCAAGGTGCAATATGCGTGGCATAGTTTTCACCATACCCCCGTTTCGTGTATTTATGTTGCAAGGTTGGGGCATCACCTTAGCAGACATGCTTGATGACCCGCGCCTGAGCGATATGCTGGGTCTGGTCGATCTTGAATAGGCTGGATTGTTGCTTGGCCTGCAAGACATCACGCCGCCGAGCGTTGACTTGGCAGCCATCGAAGACCCCGCCCAACGTCAACAGGCCTTTCTGGATTTGCTCACGTAACCGAATGAGCGCACCAAGCTCACGCTCATATGTTTTGGCGATGGCTGGCAGCGTAAAATTAATCGTATTAATTCTAAACCACCATTGCTATACGAGCTCCTAAATACAGTCGGGTCAAAGTCGGTCACTGTGAGCATAAAATATATTTGGTCAATATAAGCGGTTGCCGTTGGGTTCTCAAAATTATGACCGATTGCTACTTTCAGTTCAAACGAGATGCCCGGAAAATCACCGGTCGCAGTAACAATTGCAGTGCGGATTGTGCTATTGTCCATGCGTAAGCGTCAAATAGAAAAGCACCTGTACAGGTGCTTTTCTATTTGACGCTTACGGATTCACCTTGATGGCTACAAGTTTTAGCCGAGTGTGCAAAACATTAAAAGATAATGAGCAGGCTTAGCGCCTGCTCGTTGTTCTTATTTTCACCGCTA
>WQRM01000038.1 GCA_009786735.1 Oscillospiraceae bacterium
CAACCACTTGGACATCGAGGCGATCCACTGGCTGGAGGAGTTTTTGCAGGAGCTCAACAGCACCGTGATTGTGGTGAGCCATGACCGGCACTTCCTCAACCATGTGTGCACGCACACGGTGGACATCGACTTTGGCAAAATCACGATGTTCATGGGCAACTACGACTTCTGGTATAGCTACACGCAGATTGCCCAGCGGCAGCTGCGCGAGCAAAACAAGAAAACCGAAGAGAAGATCAAAGAGCTGCAGGAGTTTATTCAGCGCTTTAGTGCCAATGCGAGCAAGAGCAAGCAGGCCACCAGCCGCAAAAAATTGCTGGACAAACTGGTGGTGGAAGACATGCCGGTGAGCACGCGGCGGTTTCCCTATGTTGACTTCAAGCCCGAGCGCGCGGTGGGCAACGAGCTGCTAACCGTGAGCAACGTGAGCCACAGCGTGGGTGGGCGAAAAGTCCTAGATAACATCTCGTTCACGATTTTGCCGCGTGAAAAAGTGGCGTTTGTGGGCAACGATGCGATTGCGAAAACCACGCTGTTTAAGATTCTCGCGGGTGAAATTGAGCCCGATGAAGGCACGCTGAAGTGGGGCGTGACGACCAGCCAAAGCTACTTCCCCAGCGACAACGGGGCGTTCTTCGACGGCGTGGAAGATAGCCTGGTGGACTGGGTGCGGCGCTACAGCGACTTGGTGTTTGAGAGCGACGTGCGCGGCTGGCTGGGTCGGCTGCTGTTTAGCGGCGAAGAGGGCGTGAAGAAAGCCAAAGTGCTGTCGGGCGGCGAGCGCGTGCGCATGATGCTGATCAAAATGATGCTCAGCGGCGCAAACGTGCTGCTGCTGGACGAACCAACCAACCACCTTGACCTGGAAAGCATTCAGTCGCTCAATGAGGGGCTGCAGCGCTTCCCCGAGGCGGTGTTCTTCACCAGCCACGACCACCAGCTCACGCAGACACTCGCCACGCGGGTCATCAACCCCACGCCGGGGCAGTGGTATGACAAAAAGGGCGGGTATGATGTGTATTTGGCGGAGATGGCGGCGAAGAAGAAAAAATGAGGTGCTTTGTGATGAAAAAGACGCTCTCTATCCTGTTGATTGTTGCGCTGCTGGCGGGCTTGTTTGCCGTGCCTGTGGCGGCGGCGGTGGAACCCGACCCGCTGCTGTTCGGCATGCCCGTGACTGGCGTCACGTGGGAAGGCAGAGGCGGCTGGTGGACTTGCATTGATGAAGCCGCCCTCGCTTGGGCTGACGTGTTTGTGCCGCGCCAACTTGAGCAAAACCGCGAGTTTGGCGCAATCATTTATCGTCGATTTAACTTGCGCAATTTTCGCTGGGGCTACTCGTTTTCACAAACCATTCGCGGCGAAGAGTCCTCCGTGATGCCGTTGCCGCCGCTGTGGCTGTTGTTTGTGCCGTTTTTAACAGTCGCCTCCATCCACACGCACCCAGAATGGAGCGACAGCTATTTTTCAGGACAAGACCTCAACGCAGCACATGCTTGGGAGCTGTTGGCGCATTGGTCTTATGTTGCCGGACCCGATGGCACTGTGCGCCGCTATGACTCCCGCACACGCGAGTTTGAGCTTGTGCGCAATCACGGCAACCCGCATGCGGTAGTGCAGGCTGTGGAGCAGTTCAACCAGGTGCATAGCGGCACAGGCGAGCTGATTGCCACGGTCACAGGTCCGCAGGAAGTGACCATCACCGGCGAAGTGGCTGACGTGACCAACGTGCTGAATTTTTGGCATGAGCATCGTTATATCACGATTCGTTTCAACGCCAACATCAGCGCGTGTGCGGATTATGCGCCTTGGTCGTTGATTCGGGACTCACGCACGAGCGGCAAGATTTACATTGACGGCAGCATAATATCAACTCCATCTGTTGCGTTTGACACATGGGGACAATGGGCTAGGATAACCGTCTCAGACAGTGAGATCCACGGTGACTTTTTTGCCACCGAAATGCACGTAACCAATAGCACCATCTACAGCCCGTCTGCGCAAGCCAGATATGCGCAAGTCAGATATTTCTATGCCTGTCCGCAGTCGAGCATCGTCGGCGACATGTTGCACATCAGCTTTTACGCAAACGCGTGCTTCACGACGTTCACCGCCACAAATTTCGCCAACATCCCTTTTTGGCGACCGTTTGTGTTGCGCCCAGACGACACGCTGGTGATTCCGGAAGACACGCTGGTGTTCGCGGACGATGACGGCTTGTTGCTGCTTGGCGGCACGCTGGTGATTGACGGCACGCTGTATGGCGAAGTGCATGCCTACCGCGGTGTTGTTGCAGGGCAAAACGCGGGTGAGCTTTATGGCTCGCATGCGCCGTGGTATGATCGGCTGCCCGGCTGGCTGGACTTTATTTTGCGGTTTTACACGCTTGGCTTCTTTTGGTTTCGCATGGTGAATTTCCCCTCGCCGGCGCAACCACCGCCATCACGATGCCCGTGCCATGGCTAGATAGTGCTTAGTTGTCTAAATATTCACCCTCAGCATGGACGAAAGTTTCGTCTGCGCTGAGGGTTGATTATATGATTCACTAAGCAGGCAATATTGAGTAGGGGCGAACTGTGTTCGCCCGCAAAATTTCATTGATTTTCGGGCGAACACAGTTCGCCCCTACAGGTTGACGATAACGTCTACTTTTTTGCATTAAGCACTAAGCACTGAAAACACCGCAAGAGCCATCAGCAGCGCACCGCCCAACCAGCCAAGATTGAACGGCAGCTTCTTTGCCACGCCGTTGCCCACGCGGCTGCCCAGCCAAAGCGCCGCAAATCCCACCACCAGCGAGCATGCAATCACCGCGGGCTTATTGACTTGGCTCATCGCGGCGGCAAAGCCGACTGCCAGACCATCCAGCGACAGCGCAACCGCCAAGGCCGCGGCCTCGCCCAAGGTGAGCACACGGCTACCGTCAACGTCGGCGGCTTGGGGGTTGGCGCACAGGTGCAGGATGAACTTGAGGTCGAAGGCGGTGAACTCAACATCGCGGCAAAAGTCGCGATTGCGCTGCACGACCATGCGCACGATGCCGCCTGCGAGTTTGTAAAACCCCAGCACAAACAAGATGGCGAAACCCAGCCCTGCCGCCAAGCCGCTGGGCAGCCAAATAGACAGCACCCCACCGAACAACAGCGATGTGGTGAGGAATCCCGCGCAGATGAAGTTGATGGCATGCAGCGAACGTGCGGGGATGCGGATGTTGTTGCTGCCATAGGCGAAGGCTGCGGCAAAGGCATCCACCGAAAGCGCGGCGGTGAGCACCATGGCCTCCAGCACAATGAGCACGATGTGCACGGCGTGTCCTCCTTTTAGTGATTAGTGATTAGTGGATAGTGAGTAGATACAACAGCCACTAATCACTAGTCACTAATCACTAATCACTAATCACTCTACACTATACACTTTGCATGCGCAAAGCGTTACCTTGCACAAAAAAGCACGGCGGCGCTGCGCCAAAGCATGCAATGTTGAAGAAAATTAATTTTCGCGCGTCAGCTGTTGACTTTGCCGCGTAAATGTGATAAACTAGTGAAGAATACATTGTGAAAGATGGAGGAACTCTATATCATGAGCCAAGTTACGGTAGATAACGTACAAGCTTTGTCCGACGTGTTTGACCGCGTGCGTGCCGCGCAACAACAATACGCCACGTACTCACAGGAGCAGGTGGATAAGATTTTCCAAGCCGCTGCCACTGCTGCAGGTCAGGCGCGCATTCCGCTTGCCAAAATGGCAGTGGAAGAAACCGGCATGGGCGTGTTTGAAGACAAAGTTATCAAGAATCAATACGCCGCCGAGTACGTGTATAACGCCTACAAAAACACCAAAACTTGCGGATTGCTGGAAGAAGATGCTTCGGGCGGTCTGCGCAAGTATGCCGAGCCGCTTGGCGTGATTGCTGCGGTGATTCCCACCACAAACCCCACGAGCACGGCAATCTTCAAGACGATGCTGTGCCTGAAAACCCGCAACGGCATCATCCTTAGCCCGCACCCGCGCGCGAAGGCAAGCACGATCGCTGCGGCGAAAGTGGTGCTGGATGCTGCGGTGGCTGCCGGTGCACCGGAAGGCTTGTTTGGCTGGATTGACCAGCCTAGCCTTGAGCTATCGAACTATGTGATGCGCGAAGCCGATGCTATTTTGGCCACCGGCGGACCCGGCATGGTGAAAGCGGCGTACTCCAGCGGCAAACCTGCCATTGGCGTGGGCGCCGGCAACGTGCCCGCCGTGATTGACGACAGCGCGGACATCGTGATGGCGGTGAACTCCATTGTGCACTCGAAAGTGTTTGACAACGGCGTGATTTGCGCGAGCGAACAAGCCGCAATCGTGCTCGATAGCGTGTATAAAAAAGTGAAGGCTGAGTTCGCGGCGCGCGGCTGCTACTTCCTGAACCCCGAAGAAACGGACAAAGTGCGCAAGACGATCATCGTCAACGGCGCGCTCAATGCGAACATCGTGGGCAAAAGTGCGGTGACGATCGCAGAGCTTGCAGGCGTGAAAGCGCCCGCGGGCACGAAGATTCTGATTGGTGAAGTGGAAAGCGTTGAACCAAGCGAAGAGTTCGCACATGAGAAACTCTCCCCGGTGCTGGCGATGTATCGCGCGAAAGATTTCGCGGATGCAACCGCCAAAGCGGCTCGCCTGGTGCAAGACGGCGGGCTGGGTCACACGGCGAGCATTTACATTGACACCGCCAACCAAAAAGAAAAGCTTGAGCACTACACTGCGGCGATGAAAACCTGCCGCGTGGTGGTGAACACGCCATCGTCGCACGGCGGCATTGGTGACCTGTATAACTTCCGGCTGCTGCCGTCGCTGACGCTGGGCTGCGGCTCGTGGGGCGGAAACTCCATCAGCGGCAACGTGGGCGTGAAAGAACTGCTCAACATCAAATATGTGGCCGAAAGGAAACAGAACATGCTTTGGTTCAGAAGCCCCGACAAAGTGTATATCAAACGCGGCTGCCTGCCAGTTGCGCTTGACGAGCTCAAGAATGTGATGGGCAAAAAGCGCGCGATGATTGTCACCGACAATTTCCTGTATAAAAACGGCTACACGAAGGCTGTGACCGACCAATTGGACGCGATGGGCATCACCCACACGACCTTCTTTGATGTTGAACCCGACCCCACGCTGCACTGCGCACACGAAGGCGCAAAGCTGATGAAAGCCTTTGAGCCCGACGTGATCATCGCGCTGGGCGGCGGCTCGCCGATGGATGCGGCGAAAATCATGTGGGTGCTGTATGAATACCCCGACACCGACTTCCTTGACCTGGCGATGCGCTTTATGGACATCCGCAAGCGCGTGTGTGGGTTCCCGAAAATGGGCGAAAAAGCCTACTTCATCGCCATCCCCACCACGGCGGGCACGGGCTCGGAAGTGACACCGTTTGCAGTAATCACCGACGAAAGCACCGGCATCAAATACCCCTTGGCGGACTACGAGCTGATGCCCGACATGGCGATTGTGGACGCTGACTTGATGATGCACGCACCGAAAGGTCTGACGGCGGCATCGGGCATTGACGCGGTGACGCATGCCCTGGAGGCCTATGCGAGCATTTGCGCGACGGATTACACGGACCCGCTTGCGCTGGGTGCGCTGAAAATCCTGTTTGAGTACCTGCCGCGCGCCTACGACAACGGCGCGGCTGACCCCGAAGCCCGCGAGAAAGTTGCCAACGCCGCCACCATGGCCGGTATGAGCTTCGCCAACGCATTTTTGGGCATTTGCCACTCCATGGCGCACAAGCTGGGGAGCTTCCATCACCTGCCACACGGTGTTGCCAATGCGCTGCTGATTAGCGAAGTGATTCGCTACAACGCCGTGGAAGTGCCGACCCGCATGGGCGCGTTCTCGCAATATGAATACCCGAAAGCCATCGCGCGTTACGCCGAAGTGGCCGACCATCTCGGTCTGAAGGGCAAAACCGACATGGACAAAGTCAACGCGCTGATTGCTGCGGTTGAAGCGCTGAAAAAAGCCTGCGATATCAAGCCCAGCGTGAAGGAATATGGCATTAGCGAAGAAGATTTCGCCGCAAGCCTTGACGAAATGGCGATGCAGGCCTTCGATGACCAGTGCACCGGCGCCAACCCGCGCTACCCGCTGGTGGAAGAGCTCAAGGAGATCTACTGGAAGGCGTATCACGGGGCTTGACCACCTGCGGTGGGGCTTCGTCGCTTCGCTTCACCCGACGATAGGCACATAAATAATCTCTCCACGCGCGTGGCGCACATCGCCCTTGGCAACACCTGCACAATTTATTAAGTCTCCACCGCGAAGCGGAATAGGTTTTTTTGGTTCTTTTTTTGCAAAAAAAGAACAAGAAAGGAGTCCCTATGAACCTGTCAAACGTAATTGCGCAACGCTCGAACAAGACGATTTACCGTGACGGTGACCGTGTGATCAAGGTGATGAACGAAGAGTTTTTGGCGGCTGATGTGCTCAACGAGGCGCACAACCACGCCATTGTGCAGGCCACGGGATTCCCGGTGCCGGCGCTGCACGAAGTGTGCAAAGTAGACGGAAAATGGGCGATTGTGATGGACCATGTGGAAGGCAAAACCCTCGCGAGCATGCTGGATGAAAACCCGAAACACGCCGCAAGATACATCGAACGGCTGGTGGATATTCAGATGGACATGCATGGCTACAAGGCCGACCGCCTGCGCCATCAGGCCGACAAATTCCACGACAAAATCAATCAGTCCGGCATTGATTCTGCCATGCGCTACGAGCTGCACAACCGCCTGCAGGGGCTGCCGAAGCGCAGCAAGCTCTGCCATGGCGACTTCACGCCCGGCAATGTGATTATCACGCCCGACGACCGCGTGGTGGTGGTGGATTGGTCGCACGCCACGCAAGGCAGTGCCTCCGCCGACGCTGCGCGCACCTATCTGCGCCTTGTGCTGGCCGGGCAAACTGAGCCCGCCGAAACCTATCTGCAGCTGTTTTGCCAAAAGAACGGCACCGAGCAAAAGTATGTGGAAAAATGGCTGGCCATCGTAGCTGCGTCGCAGTTGGTCAAGCGCGTGCCCGCCGAACGTGAGCTGCTGCTGCACTGGGCGAACATCATCGAGTTCAACGGATAGCCACCTGCGGTGGGGCTCCCCGCTTCGCGGCAACACCTAAAAATCATACAAAAAGCCCACTCTCTGGCACGCAGAGGGTGGGTTTCATTTTATTTGGCTTTTTTAGACAATTGCATTGATGTATTTTTTTGCTTCGGGCGGCGCGCCCGCCGCCCCTACAGGGGATGTCTCCTGCAAGGATATTCAAGCCGCAACATGTAGGGGTGGCGGGCGCGCCACCCGGGCTACATATCAATACAAAAGGTTAAAATTTTAAGCCTCCACCGCGAAGCGACGTAGTTTTTGGGGGCTGCTGCAACGCCTACGACGTGCTTCCTCCCCCAAGGGGGAGGCCTTGGCAACACCTGCATAATTTATTAAGCCTCCACCGCGAAGCGGCATAGGTTTTTTGGGTTCTTTTTTTGCAAAAAAAGAACAGAGCGTCACTCGACTACCGTGAGCTTGGTGGGGTCGATTGCTTTGGGGGCATCGGGGGTTTGGGCGTAGCCGAGCAGGAGGGTGAGACCGTGGGTGTAGCCCTCGGGGATGCCGACGCGGGCGGCGAGTTCGTCGGTGTAGCACATGCCTGCAAGCCCGCAAATGCAGCTGTCGATGCCCAGGCTGGTTGCCGCGAGCGCCGCGGTTTGCGTGGCGATGCCGCAGTCCACGGCGGAATCTGCGCTGGCGATGACGAGCATGCAGGGCGCGCCGTAAAAGAGCGTGCCACCGCGTGCGCGCAGACGCTCCCAGGTGGATTGGTCGGGGTCGGCTTTGATGCTGGCGAGACCTGCGGCTTGCAAGTCGGCGATGAGCTGCGGGTTTTTGACGAGGATGAAGTGCCAAGGGCGGCGGTTCATCGCGCTGGGCGAGGTGAGCGCGGCGTTGGCGATGGCGAGCAGCTGCTCGTGGGGCGGGATCTCATCGCGGTACGCACGGCAGGTGTAGCGCGCATGGATGGTTTTGAGGGTCTCATTCATCGGCTTCACCGCCTACCATCATCGGCTCAAACACGTTGCCTTGCAGGTCCACGAGCGTGCCCGGCGCTGCCCAGCGGATGCCGTTGGCGATGACCTTGATGACGTTTTCGTTGTGGAAGGACGGGCAGTCTTCGTGGCCGGGGTGGAAGTAGAAAATCTTGCCTAGGCCGCGGGTGAAGGTGCAGCCGCCGCGGAAGACGTTGCCGCCGGCGAACCAGGTGATAAACAGCAGGTCGTCGGGCTGCGGGATTTGGAAGACTTCGCCGTACATTTCCTCGCGCTCAAGCTCAAAATGCAGCGGCACACCCTGCGTGATGGGGTGGGTGGGGTTGACGTTCCAGACGATGGCTTTTTCGTTGGCGCAGCGCCAGCGCAGCTTGCAGGGCTGACCCATGAGCTTGCAAAATGGCTTTGCCATGTGCGCGGAGTGCAGAGCGATGAAACCCATGCCGTCGAGCACGCGTTGGGTGACTTTTTCGGCGATGTCATCGCGCACTTGCTCGTGCAGGGCGTGACCCCACCAGAGCATGACATCGGTGGCGTTGAGCACATCGTCGCTGAGGCCATGGTCGTCGTCTTGCATGAGCCATGCGCTGCGGATTTCGAGGTCGTCGGCCTGCAGCGCGGCGGCGAGGCACTCGTGCATGCCGTCGGGATACATCGCGGCGACGTCGTCGTTGGTGTGCTCGTGGAAAAATTCATGCCAGATGGTTACACGGATTTTGTTCATGGGGTTTCCCCTTTCTTTGCGGTGAAAAATATTCTAGTGAAGGGAAATAGTATTTTCCCATCCTTTTGTGCGGGGTAAGCATCGCGCAACTGCTGCTCATATGCTTGCAAAAATGCATTGCGTTTGCTTTCGTCATCAAAACTGTCAAGATAAGGTCGCAAGCCCGAGCCGCTGTACCACGTTACGATTTCGGCGTGGCTTCCCATCACATGGCAATAGTTCGTCACCCACATCTCAATCGCATCGGCGAAACTGCACAAGACATCATAATAAAAGTGTTCATTGCGCACAGAACCGTTGCCGCAAGGGGATGCGAAATGCGGTTGCCATTTTGTTGCAGCTGCAAGGTTTCGCAGTTCAACATTGACGGGCATGTTGCTGGTGCTGGGCACTTGCACTGCCAAAACCCCACCCGGCCGCAACAGATTGAATAGATTAGCCAGCAGTTTTTCCTGGTTGGGAATCCACTGAATGGCTGCGTTGGAAAATACGATATCAAACTGCCCAAGAACAGATAAATCACCAGCAGCGTCCGCGCGAAGCCAGTTCATGTGTGGGTAGGTCGCTTGGGCTTTCTCAATCATGGCCTGCGAGCTATCCAAACCGATGATTTGCGCCTGCGGCCACCTGCTGCACAACACGTTTGTGCTGTTGCCCGGCCCGCAGCCGATGTCGATGATACGCGCAGGGTTTTCGTGTTCAATTTTCATTACAAGGTCAATGGAGGGCTGTGTACGCTCTTTCTCAAAGGCGAGATATAAATCTGGTTTCCAGTCAGACATGTGCGCCTCCTTTAGGTATATCAAACAAACGCGATGGTGTAAAGTTCATCGTCGAGCACAAGGCGCAGGAATTGGTAGATGGAATCTTGTGCGTTTTCTTGCGCGGTTTGCAGCATAACAACGGTTTCGGCACGGGTGTTGATGTACTGATGGCGCGCGTCGAGGAAGGTGGACAAGTCGCTGAGGCTGTGGCGGGCGAAGATACCGGTGGTTTCGTCGAGCACTTCAACCGAGCTTAAGTCGATGGCGTGGGACAAAATCACCGCGTCGGGCAGCGTGACGCGCACTTCGCTGGTGTCTTCCTCGCCGTCAACGATGTCGATGGCGATTTCCTCGGCGTTGATGCCAAAGAAGATGTCGCCTTGCCAGCGCACAATCATGCGCCGCGTTGTGCCGGGGATGGCGGTTTCCCAGCCGAGAATGGAGACGAAGCGTTGGTCTTCTTCTACACCGGCCTCGGTGTAGCGCAGGGTGAGGGTGGCCAGCTGCGCCACTTGCCGCACAGATGCCTCCAACAGTGCGGAATCTGTGGTCACGCGCGGCTGCGTTTGCATGGCGAGGTTGCCGAACCAATCGCGCACGACGTGGGTGGCGAAAATCAACGCGATGACCGCCACGATGGCGCACACGATGATAATCAGCCGTTTGACCTTGATGGTGAGCAGGGTGAACCTTCTGATCATACTCTTGTAACTCCTTCAACGTTTTATGTTTATGCTGGTTGCCCAGCGTTCAACCGTTTTTTCTCTCTGCGTTGATCTACCCGCAAGATGATGAAATATGCGAGCGGGAACAACGCGCCGGTGAGCATGCCCGCACGCAGGCGCGTGATGTCCTCCGGGTCTGGGCCGGCGACTGCGCCGATGATCCACGGACCGACCGCGCAGCCCATGTCTCCACCCAGCGACAGCGAGCCGAACAACGCCGTGCCGCCATCGGGAAAGCGCTGCGCGGTGCGTTGCAACACACCCGGCCACAACATGGCGATGGTGAAACCCGTGCAAGTGATCGCGAGAAGCCCCAGCACCGGATGCGGCAACAGTGCCGCGCCCACAAAGCACAGCATTGTGCCGAAAGAACCAACGAGCAGCAGTTTTTCCCGCGGGATTTTCTGCGACCACCTGGGGTGGGTCATGCGGATGATGGCTTTGATGAGCGATGCCACGGATGGACCGATGAGGTCGCCGACGATTTTGGGGAAGCCGAGGGCTTTTTCGATGAACACCGAGCTCCACTGGCCGATGCCCGCTTCGGTCATGCCAACGAAGGGCATGAGCAGCGCGGTTGTCCAGAACCCGGGCGTGCGCATCAGCTGGCGCAGCGAGATGCCCGGCGTTTCACGCATACGCGGCTCAACCATGGGCGTGGTGGCAAAGCGATACAGCGTGAACAGCGGCATGGCCATCCACGCGAAGGGGATGAGAAACCACAGCTGCTCCGGCGTGACATGCAGTGCCACGGTGGTGACGACAATGGTCATCACACAGCCCCAAGGGTAGGTGGAGTGCAGCAGGATGAGCGCGCTTTCGTCCAGTTGCCCAGCGACTTCGTTCACGATGGGGTTGACGAGCACTTGGATGAGCCCGCCGCCTGCGGCAAACACCACCATGGTGAGCATCAGCCCGGTGTAGACGTGATCAACCGCCAACCGCTGCGGCAGCCCGCCGAGCATCAGCAGACCCAGCGCAGCAAAGCCGTGCGCCGCCACGAGGCACTTGCGGTAGCCCAAGCGGTCGGCGAGGACGATGCCGAGGATGTCTACGACAAAGCGTGTGCCAAAGTTGATGAATACCAAGCGACCGAGTTGCTCGAAGCTAAGACCGTAATGGCGCGTGAACAGCGCAAACAACAGCGACGGCAGCAGATTAATGACCGCGTGGCTGAAGTAGGAGAGATAGCAGGTGCGGATGAGGCGGGTT
>WQRM01000039.1 GCA_009786735.1 Oscillospiraceae bacterium
TTGGCAAGGGCACAAAACAAAATAATTATACCCTCACCCAATTAGGTGAGGGTATATATTAACCACCCTAACTCAAATTGAGATAGGGTGGTTGGTTGTTTGTGGGGTTGGGCTAGAGATGGCAAGCAAAAAAAGCCCCCGATATTCGAGGACTTTCTTGGTTTTACAGCGTGAGTTTGCCAAAATAGTTCGTGCCCACCGCATCGCGCACACGGGCAAGGGTGTCGGCGGCAACCTCACGCGCGTCGGCGCTGCCAGCCCGCAGGATATCATACACCTCATCCGGGCGGGCTTCGTAGTAGGCGCGCGTTTCGCGGATGGGCGCAAGCATTTGCTGCATGATCTCGTTGAGGAAGCGCTTGACGGCCATGTCGCCCAACCCGCCGCGGCGATAGTGCGCCTTGAGCTCGTCGAGGTTAGCATAGTCCGGCCAAAGCGCGGCAAAGTGCTCGTCGGTGCAAAAGGCATCGAGGTAGGTGAACATCACATTGCCCTCGGTGTGGCCGGGATCGCTCACCTTCAGGTGCAGCGGATCGGTGAACACGCTCATGACCTTCTTCTTGATGTCATCGGCGCTGTCGCTGAGATAAATCGCGTTGCCGAGCGACTTGCTCATTTTCGCGTTGCCGTCCACGCCGGGCAGGCGGCGGTGCGTGCTGTTTTCGGATAACATGCCCTTGGGCTCAACCAAAATGTCACCGTAAAGCTGGTTGAAGCTGCGCACAATCTCGCGCGCTTGTTCAATCACCGGCATTTGATCCTCGCCCACGGGCACGAGGTTGGCGTTGAAGGCGGTGATGTCCGCCGCTTGGTTGATGGGATAGGTCAAAAAGCCCGCTGGCAGGCTGGTTTCGATGCCCTTTTGCGCGATTTCCTCCTTCACCGTGGGGTTGCGCTGCAGCCGCGCGACGGTGACAAGGTTGAGGAAATACATCGTCAGCTCGCTGATTTCGGGGATTTGCGACTGCACAAACAGCGTGGTTTTGGCGGGGTCAAGCCCCACGGCGAGGTAGTCCATGGCAACTTCGAGCAGGCTTTGCTGCACAAGCTGGGGGTTGCGCGCGTTGTCGGTGAGGGCTTGGAAGTCCGCGATGAACACGAATTGCTTGTATTCCCCCGTATTTTGCAGGGTGACGCGGTTGCTCAGCGAGCCCACATAGTGCCCCAAGTGGAGCTTGCCGGTTGGGCGGTCGCCGGTGAGGATGACTTGTTGTTTGTTCATGATATTTTCTCCTAGAATCTAATACGTTGTATACTGTAGGCAAAGCCAGTGGGTGGCTGCCATTCAGATAATCCAATTTGCAACTGCTCTAATCCAGAAATTTCGCTGCTCAATGCAATGGTTATCCCATCAAAAATTGCAGTGAATGGCTCATTCGGCTCGGCGTGCTGAAGCCGTTCATATAGCTCCTCAAGATTGTACTGCGCCGTGAAATGCAACCTGTGCACAGGCGAAGCCGTAGATGGGCGGCAGTTTTCCACAAAAATCTGCAGCCAGCCACCGCCGTGCTCCGCAAACACTTCAAAGTAGCTCATGCCGTGGGTTGTGCCGCCGTCCAGTTCAGGTCTGGGCACTTGGCCGCAAATGTCGCAAGGTGGAAGCTCAGGCATCACGTTAGTAAGCAATTGCGGCACATCACTAGGGCGCGCAACATCGCACGCCGCCATGGGCAACAACAGCGCGACGATAGATAGGATCAACAGTGTAATTTTCATAATGCCTCCTTGGGTATGTGTGTTTTGATGTTGTTTGTTCATGAATTACTCCTTTAAAGCGTCAGCATGGCCATGATCGAGCCATCGTCAGCATCATATTTCGCGCGCATGTCGGCGCTAAACAGGTTCGGTCGCGGTCCGCGTTTGTCGGCATAGGCGAAGAAAATCCGCCCGTTCACCATCAACTTCACCGCCACCCAGTATGCCAAATCGGCAGGCGCATCAACCGCAAAAGTGTAGTCCGCGCGGTCGCCTGGCGGCACGTCAACCTTGCAGGTCATCGGTCCGGCGTTGCCCAGTGCCTCGCGGTTGTGCAGCCCATAGCGCCACGTTTCGTAGGGGGTGGCCAAGCTCAACTCGCCATGCAATTGCTCGGCGGTATTGTTGTGCACCGTGGCGATGCACTGCTCGCCCTCGATGCGTAGCTCCACGCTGGGCACGAACGGTCCAAATTCGTAGATGTCCTCGAACTGCTGCCCATCGTCGCAAAACCGCAGCCGCATGATGCCCTGTGCGTCGGCGGCGGGCTTGCGCACCCGCACCGTGAATTGCTGCATGCCGCGCGGCGCAACGTCGTAGGCAAACTCGGTCGCATCCGCCGCAAAACCCTCGGGCAGCAGTAACCTCACCGTGCCCTGCGCCGCAGCATCGGGCTGATTATTGCAGACGAACAGCGTAAATTCATCCGAAATTTCGTCAATGTGCACAACATGGCGATCAATGCCCGCGGCCACGGCTAAGTAGCCCATGGGCATGGTGCCCAGGTCGTGCTCCCACGCGCGGATGTATACCGGCTGCACGGGTTCGGCGGTGCGACCAAGCTGTGCCATGCCGATGTTCGGCAGAGATTCAGTCACACCAATCGCGTAGGTTTCAATCGAATGTGCAGGCAAAACAGCGGTGAATCCACGTTTTTCGGCAGCGACATCGCTCGCATTTTCATCCAGCAGATCAGTGGGTTGCACGCTGGCGATGTCAAAGCCAAACTGAACTTGCGCAGTGGAATCTTCGCCGTTGCACTCGAAGCCGCGCAGCGTCAGCCCGCGTGTGTGGACGTCGCCGTGGTGTTTCTCCATGCGGGCGAGGGGATAACCTGCTGCTTTGAGCGAGGTGACCACGAAATTTTCGTCAACTTGCACAAAGGACTTGCGCGGCGGCAGCACGGCATTTTCGCTGGGCTGCACACCACTGGTGGCAAGCAGCTCGTTGTTGAACTCATTGGCGCGCGTGAACAGTTTCGCCTGGCGGTAGTCGCCTGCGTGCGGGCAAATTGCATAGGTGAAGCAGTGCGATTTTTGCTCGGGAATCATCTGCTCGCCGCCGGTGACTTTGCCTTTGTTGCCATAAAAATTCGCGGTATGAAAGAGCATCATGTTCAGCATGTTGCCGGGCTCAACGCTGCAGGCGATGGTGCCTTTGTTGAATATCGCCACGCCGAAATCGCTGGTGCAACCGGGGTCAACGGCGAGGATGGCCTGCATATCAATCGTCGTGCCGGTTGCCAATTGCTTCTCCATGCCAACGAGCCAATTGTTCAACGCGTCAACGTTTAGCGCTTTAATCAGCACAACGTCGATGGGCTTGCCCCACACGTTGTCGCTGTCACGCGTAAACAGCACCGAGCGGCCATGTTGTGCAAGCTGCGCATTAAATTGCGCCAGCAAAGCCGCGTCAAGCTTGCCGAGCAGCTTGTCTTCGTAGCGGTTCGCCACGCCGTCCACGCATAGCACAAAGCGGGTGTCGGTGTTGCGCAGGTCTTCGTTGAAGTGGATGTGCTTGGCATAGCGGCGGCTGGTGTCTGGACCATAGGGCGTGACGGGAATGGCCTTTTTCGCCAGTGCCTTCAGCAGCCTATCGCCCGCCAAAATCAGCTCCTTTTGCTCGGCGCGAATGAGTGCCGTCATGCCCACGTTGATGTCAGCGCCGCCCAGGTCGAGCTTGACGGTAGGGCTCAAGCCCATCCAGTTGACGGCGGGCATGATATTACAGTGGCTAAAATAATTATACTGGTGGCTTTGGAAGCTCAACTTGCGGTGGCTGGCGCAACACACATGCAGCGCGAAACGGTCTTCATACACCGGCTTGCCGCCCGCGCTGTGCACCGGGAACGTGAGCGTGAACAGGTCATCACGACCTTGATAATCGTCGATGATGGTTTTGCAGTCAATGCGCTGCACGCCGGGATACAGCGTGATTTCTTGCCGTGCCTGCGCCACAATGCCCAGTTTTGCGCTGATGTATAGTTTTTCGTAGGCTGCCGTTTTTTCGCAGCGCACCTCGGCGGGGTAGTCCCGCGCTTGCAGCTTTTGCCCGGTGGTGTAGAACTCGTGCTGCTCCTCGGCGCGGTCGGGCACTTCGCGCAGCACTTGTATCTGATTCGCAGGACCATCAATCGTTGTGTTGATGACCTCGCGGGCGTTGGTTTTGTCGTAAATCGACGTGATGCCGCCGCCTTGTGCGGGGTCAACCGTCACACGGAAAAACTCGTTTTCGATGGTGCAATCCACGTTTGCCTCCCCGCAAGCGGTGGAGCCTTGAGTGGTTTTTAGATTGAATAGCGCGTACCCCAACGCGGGCACATCGGCGGTGAACACCGCGCGTAAGTGTTCGCCGTGTTCGCTCAACACGCTGAACGGATGCTCTGTTCCATGCTCGTCAAACAGCGCGTAGCCTGTTTTGGCATAGGCCGGCAGCATAACTTCGCAGCAATCTTTGCGCGGATGGGTGAGCGGGTTGAACACAAACACGGGTGCCGCTTCGCTGTGGCTCACACCGCTTGCGAGAAACGCGATGGTGTTGTCCACGATTTCTGCGGCGATCTCCACGGCCTCGCGATACTCAATCATCAAGTCCACAAAGCTGATCTCGTTGTTCGTGCCGGTGATGCTATCGTGGTGCTGGGCGCACAAAATCTGCCGCCAGGCTTTGTCGAGGGCTTTTTCGGGGTAGGTCGCGCCGTGCAGCGCAGCAATCGCGCTGAACTTCTCGGCCGTCACCAGCAGGTTTTCTGCCAGGCGGTTCGCTTGCTTGAAGTCGGTGCGCGTCAGCAGCACGCCGGGGTGGTGGGAGGTGATGTCCCGCGCGGTGTATTCCAACTTGGTGATGCCATCTTGCTCCACTTGCCGCGCATCGTCGGCGATGATGCCGTCCATCATCTCGGAAAACACGCTGAACTGGGCTTTGTTGATGGTGTCTTTCATCCAGTCGGTGTTGCCGGAGCGCGGGTAGGTTTCAAGGCCCTTGCCCGCCCACGACGCACGGGTGAAATGTCCCACGCCGAGGCGCTGCGCGTCCTCTTTGCTGATGTGCTTGTTGTGGATGATCGCCTCGCCATCCGGCGAAACATGGTGGAAGAGATTATCGAGCCCCAGCACATGCTTGCCCCAGCTGGCGCTCGTGCAGCCACCCTTGCGGCAAATTTGCGACATCTGGTTGGGATGCCCGAACACATCGCCCGGCGCATAAACCGGCACAATGCGCCCGAGCACGTCGCGGTGATAAAGCTGCCCATAAATCAAGTTGCGCACAAAGCCCTCGCCCGACGATGTGAGGTCGTTGGGCTGGTTATAGAAGCAGTCTGCCTCGGCGCGCCCCGCAAGGAACATCCGGCGCAGGTCTTCGCGATAGGTCGGGTACATGCTGTAAAATGGGTGGAGGTAGTCCACTTCGCTCAAAATCGCCTTGAAGTTGGGGTCTTCGCGCAGCCGCTGCATCATCATGGCGGTGATGTGCAACGCACCCACGGCATAGATGCGCTGCTCTTGGTGATAGGTGGTGTCAAAGTGGAAGTCGCTGAACTCGTGCTCGATGCCCGCCACGCCATGCCAGGGCGTGGTTGCGATGGCAAAGCTGCCCGCAGTTTCGCCGAGCGTGTAGTCAATGCTTGCGCTGCCCACCGGCGCTGAAATGCGCAGGATATCCACCTGCCCGGGTTGCAGGGCGGGCAGGGGAATGGTTTCGCTGAACCCGCCTGCGGTGTAGCTTAGTGTTTCCCCCTCAGTCGCGCCTTTCGGCGCGCCAGCTCCCCCGCATGCGGTGGAGCCTTGCAAGGTTTGAACATTGAAGTTTCCCACAAACACCGGGAACAGTTGCCGCGGCTCTTCTTGCGTGCCGAAATACGCGCCCATGGGGATGGGATAAGTGATGCCCACGCCACCGGCGCTTGCTGCCACCGGATGAATGGACGCTTGGTGGATGCTTAAGTCCAGCCGGTCGCAGATGTAGCCCACGCGCAGCTTGAACATCAGCAGGTTGCGCCCTTTGTGGAAGGTCACCGCCACGGCGTTGCCCTGCACCTGCAAGCCTTTAACATAGCCATAGGTCTGCTTGTCGATGCGCTTGCCGTTGAGGTATAAGTAACAGCCACTCGTCAAGTAGTTGATGATTGCGCGTGAGTCTTCTTCGCAGTCGATGTAAACCGCGGCGTACTTCACGCAGTTGCGTTGCTCGGTGACGAACAGCTCTTCGCCGAAGTTGCCGTCACGCCCGCCACGCAGGTCTGCGTCGCCGCGTGCGCCTGCGGGTTCGTGCGCCCAGCGCAGGGTGCTTGCACCCCAGTAGTCATTTTGCGCTGCAGCGCCCAGCCAAGGCACGAGCCCAGCCTCGCCGCAAGTGGAAGCCAGGTAGTCAATGTCGAGCACCTTGTGGCGCTCGTGAAAGTACTCGGTCTCGAACGCGCCGCCCGTTTCGGCCACAAAGGGACCCAGCACCATGTAATCCTTGATTTCCATGGTGGGCGAAAAGGGGATTGCGGTCACGCGGTTGTTTTGTGAAGCTGCATAATCCATGGCGAGTGTCCTTTGCTGTTTTTTTCTGGTATATAAAGTATAGCATATTTCGTGCGCGCATGCAAGCGTTTTTCTCGTTTTCGCAACGGCAAACAGAACTCCGTTGCGTGTGTGCGCCACACAAAACCATCTTTTCTCCCAAATTCCCCCGAAAAACGCAGAAAAAACTTGACACGCGCCCCCTTTTGTGGTATCATTAAGGATAGAAATTACAAATTCATCGCTTTAAAGCAAAAGGAGAGGTCGAATGTCAAGTGTAAAGTTTTGGTCGGGCGAGCAAGTGCCCATGGAGATGCACAAGGTGCGCATGGTGCAACGCGTGAACCTCAAACCCATCGAAGAACGCCAAGCCGCCATGGAGGAAGCCGGGTTTAACACCTTCTTGCTGCGCAACCGCGACGTGTTTTTGGACATGCTCACCGACAGCGGCGTGAACGCCATGAGCGAAAACCAATACGCCGCCATGATGCAGGCCGACGACAGCTATGCCGGCAGCGAAACTTACTATCGCCTTGAGGCTGCCCTTGAGGACATGTTCGCCATGCCCTACTTCCTGCCCACCCACCAAGGCCGTGCCTGCGAGCACATCATCGCCAAAACGTTGGTGAAACCGGGCAGCACCGCGCTGATGAACTACCACTTCACCACCACGAAAGCGCACATTAGCATTTGCGGCGGCGAGCTGGAAGAACTGGTGAGCGCCGCCGGACGTGAAATCACCAGCGACCTGCCCTTCAAAGGCAACTTTGATCTAGACAAGCTCAACGAGTCCATCACACGCTTGGGCGCGCAAAACGTGAGCTTTGTGCGCATCGAGGCCGGCACGAACCTCATTGGCGGGCAGCCGGTGAGCATGGCCAACATGCGCGCAGTGAGCAAGATCTGCCGCACGGCAGGCATCCCCGTGGTGTATGACGCAAGCCTGCTGGCCGACAACCTGTATTTCATCGCCACGCGCGAAGAAGAGTACATCGGCAAAGACTTGAAGGACATCACGCGTGAAATCGCCAGCATGATGGACGTGGTGTACTTCAGCGCACGCAAGCTGGGCGCGGCACGCGGCGGCGGCATCTTGGTGCAAAATGAAGACATGTTCTTGAAAATGCGCGAGCTAATTCCGCTGTACGAAGGCTTCCTCACCTACGGCGGCATGAGTGTGCGCGAAATGGAAGCGCTCACCGTGGGGCTGTATGAAACCCTAGATATTGATGTCATCAGCCAAACGCCGCTGTTTGTTAAGGCGCTGTGCGAAGAACTGCTTGGCCGCGGTGTGCCGGTGGTAACGCCGGCGGGCGGTCTCGGCTGCCACGTGGACGCAGGCGGCTTTTGCGCGCACATCCCGCAAGAAGAATACCCCGCCGGGGCACTGGCGGCGGCAGCGTTCATCGTCAGCGGTGTGCGCGGCATGGAACGCGGCACGCTAAGCGAACAACGCCAAGCAGATGGCAGCGAAACCTTCGCCGAAATGGAACTGTTGCGTCTGGCTGTGCCCAAACGCGTGTATACCCTGTCGCAAGTGAAGTACGTGGCCGACCGCCTTGCGTGGCTGCACGAAAACCGCCACCTCATCGGCGGGCTGAAATTCGTGGAAGAACCCAGCGTGCTGCGCTTCTTCTTCGGTCGCCTCGCGCCCATCGGCGATTGGCCAACGAAACTCACCGAAGCATTCCGCCGCGACTTCGGGGATAGCCTGTGATTGTGTTACTTTTTTTGCAAAAAAAGTAACCAAAAAAACCTAGCCCGCCTTCGGCGGTGGACGATTATGATAAAATGAAACCCCAACTTCCAGCGATGCAGCGAGTTGGGGTCTTGTTTTATTTGTAGGTGTTGCCGCGAAGCGACTGCTCCCCGCAGGGGTGGTTCTTTTTCTTTCAAGAAAAAGAACACACTTCGTGCCTCCACACACGTCACGTGCGGCGCAAGCGCAGCACCACCAGCGTCACCGCGCCCGCAAGCAGCGCCGCGGCAGCAATGATGATGACAACAAACAGCGTCCAGTTATACCATGTTGCCGTGAAGCGGGTGGAGAAAATCGTGTTGGCGAATGCGAGGGTTCGGGTTTCAATGTCTCTGGGACAGGTGTTGGCTCGGTCTTCGTGGATGGTAATCGTGCGCATCACCTGCTGCGGAATGGGATATGGCGCGGGGTTGATGCCGCCGGTGTTCATGATGTCGATGCCCTGCCAGTTCACACGGAAGTTGTTGGCATGGCAGTGCCCCACCACAATCATCAGCACATCGCCTTGGTCAAGATGCACATCAAATTGACCGCGAAGATAGTCGCCGGTGTTCGCCGGGCAGGGGTGTTCATCCATGAAATTCCACTCAACTGGGTAGTTCGGGTCTGGGCTCATGGTATAAAACCCGCCAAATTGTCGCCATTGTGAGCCCTCTGTGCCGCCGAAATGGTAGTCGAGGTAATCCCAGATTTCGATGGGCGGGATGTGCTGGAACACGATGGACGGCACAAGCTCGCCGCCGTTGGCCGCCGCAAGCGCATTGGACGTTTCGCGATACCAGTCCAACACCGCATCGGGGATGCCGCGCCACGCGCCGGTGCCTTCAAGGTCGAAAAACCATAGGTTAAAGGCGTAAGGGTTCTGTCCGCACGAGCTGCGAATGGGCAGATAAAAATTCGCGAGAGTGGCGGCGGTGGGATCATCTAGGTTCTGGCTGAAATCGCTGCGCATCAAGCTAACGCGATAGGAATTATAGTGTTCCATTTGCTGCACTTTGGTGGCGTTGTTGGTGGCATCGTGGTTGCCAAACGTCACCGCCACGGGAATGCCGTAGTGCTCGAAGATGCGCATGAATTGGCTGATGGCACGCAGCGACCTGCGCACGCCTTGGCTGGTGCGAATGTTGTCGCCGGTGAGCACGATGAGATCCGGCTGCTCTTGCTGGATTGCCTCGTGCAAAAAGCGCCGAATATCGCCGCGCAAGATGCCTGCGTCTTGAATGTCAGCAATTTGCAGGATGTGAAACGTGCCATCTTCGCGAAACTGCAACTCGGCAGGGGATGACTCGCCCACGGGCTGCGCCGACGCGAACAACAAGCCCAGCGACACCACGAGAACCATGGACAACACTACCGCAAGAACTTTCTTGAACATAGTCGTCTCCTTTTATACCATTTTTTCACCTGCGGCGAGCAAGTCGCTTCGCTGTGCTGTTTTGTGCAACCCCCACCTGCACGCCTAACGACGTGCTTTCCTCCCCCAAGGGGGAGGCCTTGGCGACACCTACACAATTCATTAATCGTCCACCGCCGAAGGCGGACTAGGTTTTTTTGGTTACTTTTTTTGCAAAAAAAGTAACACTTCGCATCGCACACTTCGCGTCCCCGCACACCTCACGCGCTCACATACGCCAGCATCAGGTCACACAGGCGCGTGATTTTCGCGAGTTCGCACACGGTGTCGCGTCGGCTGTGCACGTTGCCCAGGGCAAGCGGACCGAGGCGCGAGCGTTGATAATACAGCAGGGAAACCGCGTTGTTGAAGTGCGCGTGGTCGCTGCTGCCGAGCAAAATGGAGTTGATTTTGGCGGGCTCTTCGCCACGCGATTGCAGGAACTGCATCATGTGTGCTTGCAGGGGCTGCTGTTTTTTGCGCGCCATCACAGCCAGCACATCGCCTGTGCCCACGCAGTCAAAGTTGATGACCGTGCCCCGGTTGTGCTGCCTGGCAAATCCCTGCGAGCCCAGCAAACCCACTTCCTCGTGATCAAACAGCACAAAAGCGCAGTTGTCACGCAGGGGAGAATCCGCCAGTAGCTCGACCATGCGAAACACCGCGAGCACGCCGGAGGTGTTGTCGTTGCGGTTTTGCTTGTTTTTGAGAAAAAACGGCACGAGCATCAGCGGCGTAATGAGCAAGCCCAGCCACGGCACATTGAAAAAACCGATGACAACGGTGATGAGAAAAACCGCTGCGAGCAGGGCGATCTGGCTGCCCACCGCGCCCCACAGGCGGCTGCCGAGCATCAAAAAGCCGGTACGACCGGGTGTGTCGTAGTGCGCGGTGAACACAAGCGGTGCGTCGGGATTGCCGACAACCAAGTTGCGGCTGGTGATTCCGCTTGCAGAAAATTCCATCACCTGCGCCTGGTAGCCGAGTTTTGCAAACTCCTCCGTGCAGGTCTGCAGAAAGGGCGCTTTCTCCTTCTTCCACATGCGCGTGGGGTGTTGCGCGAACAACCGCTCGGCCAGCTGGTGAAAGTCAAATGTGGTCTGCATGGTTAGTGCCTCCTTGTTGTCATGTCGTCTTGCTCGAACAGCGACTCGTAAAACTCATCGCCGAAGGCGACCAATGTTTTTTTGCTTGCTTTTTTCTCAACAAACGTATCATCCATCAGCGCATACTCACTAATCTGGCTCACGTGCGTGATGGGGCGGAAAGCCACCGCGGCGCGCACTTCGTCGTCCACTTTCTCAAGGTCCGGCAGGTTCGCCTGCGGGATAAGCACCTCCGGCACGCCGGCGCGGTATGCCGCCATGGCTTTTTCGCGCAGCCCGCCGATGGGCAGCACGCGCCCGGTGAGCGTGATTTCGCCCGTCATGGCAAGCTTGGGGTTGACTTTCATCCCGCTGAGTGCCGACAGCAGCGCGGTGAAGATTGTCACGCCTGCGCTTGGACCATCTTTCGGTGTTGCACCCTCCGGCACGTGGATGTGCACGTCGCAGTTCTGGTGGAAGTCCGTGGGCAATTGCAGCGTTTGCGCGTGAAAACGCAAGTAGCTCAGCGCAGCCTCGGCGCTTTCCTTCATCACGTCGCCCAGGCTGCCAGTGAGCTTGAGCTTGCCCGTGCCCGGCAGCAACAGCACCTCAATGGGCATGATGTCGCCGCCCACGCTTGTCCACGCCAGGCCATTGACCACGCCCACGGCGGGCTCGGTGTTGTGCATGTCCTCTTTGTACTTACGCGCACCCAGCCAGTCATGTAATTGTGGCGGCTTTAAGCTAAGCTTGAACGCCTCGTCCGCC
>WQRM01000040.1 GCA_009786735.1 Oscillospiraceae bacterium
CGCTGTTCCCGTTCGCGCTCAACAAAAGACCTAAATCCTCTGCCTCGCTAAAACACGAAAACTTCACGACCAACGAATCGTTGTTTAATTTTCAAGGTGCATGGTGTGTCACAAATTGCCGTGCAATCAACCAAGATTTGCTAATGGCTCTCTGCGGCGCGAAATATATCATACCACATCCGCGGGGGCTTGTCAAGGGGTTTTTTCGGTTTTTTTGCAGAAAGCTGCACACGCGCCCGGGTGTGTCTTTTGCTAAACGAAAGTCAATCTTTCATTTGCTCTAAGATACACGCGAGCTGACAAGCTTGCCGTCGCGCCATGTGATGTCCACGCGCCGCCCGCCCGGTGCGGCAAGACCGCGCACGCTACCGCTTGACCAGCACGCGGGCAGCGCAGGCAGCAGCAATAGCTCGCCGTTGTCTTTGCATTGCAGGAGCATTTCGTGGATGCCCGCCACGAGACCGAAGTTGCCGTCAATTTGGAAGGGCGGGTGCGTGCCAAAGAGGTTCGTACAGGTGCCACCACGCCAGGGCTCGGTGTTGCAGTTGGGCGTGTCTACCGGGCGCATTTGCATGTTGAGCAAATCGGCGGCACGGTCGCCCTCGCGCAGGCGCGCCCACATGCTAACCTTCCAGCCCAAGCTCCAGCCGGTGCCGTCATCGCCGCGCAGCTCAAGGGTGCGACGGCAAGCCGCGGCGAGCTCCGGCGTGTCGTCCAAGGTGATCAGCTGCGCCGGGTGCAGACCATACAAGTGCGACAGGTGGCGGTGCGTGGGCTCGGCTTCGGGGTATTCCGCGTCCCATTCGAGGATTTGTCCTTGCGTGCCGATTTTGTGCGGCTTGAGCTTGGGCAGTGCTGCGCGAACTTCTTGGGCGAAGTCGTCGTTGATGCCGAGCAGGTCAACGCACTTGGTGAGAATCTCGAAGGTGTCTTGCGCGATGGCGTTGGCGCAAGCGCTGGTTTTGCCCACAGCTAAACGATGTTCTTCGACCAAGAACAAGTTCTCGGGTGAGGTTGCGGCGGGGAAAATCAGCTCGCCGTCGTGCTCCACGAGCATGTGCAAGATGAAGCGTGCGGACTCTCTGATGATAGGATACACCGTTGCGCGCAAGAAGTCTGCGTCTTGGTGGTAGCGGTAGTTCTCCCACAGCTGCCGCGCCAGCCATGCGCCACACAGCGGGAAAAACAGCCACTGCGGATGCCCCGGCGCGGGCGTGGCTTGCCGCCAAAGGTCTTGGTTGTGGTGCGCGCAAAAGCCGGGGGCGTCGTAGTGCACGGCTGCGCAGTGCGCGCCGGTGACTGCGGTTTCGCGCAGCATTTGCACGAGCGGTTCGGTGAGCTCGGGCATGGCGGCGGGCAGCATGGGCCAGTAGTTCATTTGCGTGTTGATGTTGGTGGTGTAGTTGCTGCGCCAAGGCGGGTTGGGGTTGTCGTTCCAGATGCCCTGCAGGTTCATCGGCTGTGTGCCGGGTCGGCTGCCCGCGATGGCGAGGTAGCGCCCGAAGTTATACAAGAGCACGGCAAGCGAGGGGTCGTTGTTGTGTGCTGCGTGGTTCTCCAGCCGCAAGTCGGTGGGGAGGTCGGGCGCGGGGCAGTTGAGCTCGAAGTGCACGCGGTTGTATAGCGCTTGGTAGTCCTCCACGTGCCGCGCGCGCAGGGTGTTGTAATCGCCCTGAAGTTGCAGCGGCACAATGGGCTTTGTGGGCATTTTATCGTAGCCGTTGAAGCTGGTTTCGCAGCCAAACAACAGCACGATTTCCGTGGGTGTTTTCGTCACGCGCACGCCTGCGGTGAAGCAAATGCCTTTTCCATTATACAAATAGTCGCCGCCCTCGGGAAATTCACCGGGGCATTCGCCGCGCAGGATAAGCTCGCTGCCGTTGCGCTCGGTTTCGTGCTTGAGGATGCTGTGCAGCGACACATCGCAATCAAACGGCGCGCTTGCGGTGAGTTTGATTGCCATGAGATTGTCCGGATATGACGCGAAATATTCACGGCGGTAGTCCACGCCGCCTTGGGTGTATTCCACAAAGGCAGTGGCGGTTTGCAGGCACAACCCACGGCGATAATTCGTCACTTCGCCGCTGCCGCTGATGTTGAGCTGCAGGTCGCCCAGCGGCAGATAAGCCGCGCAACGCTCGCCCGCCAGTTGATAGGCGAGCTCGTTGGCTGCGACGAGGTCACCGGCGAGGGCGAGATCGCGGATTTGGGCGTAGAGCGCCGCCGCGCCGGGCTGGGTGGTGTTGCTGGGATAACCCGACCAGATTTCGTCGTGGTTGAGGGCGATGCGTTCTTCGTTCACGCCGCCGAAAATCATGCCGCCCAGGCGACCGTTGCCGATGGGGCATGCGTGCGTCCATTGTGTGGCGGGCTGGTGATAGGTTGTTTTGTGGTTCATGGAAATAAGTTCCTTTGCATGCATAATAATGGATTTTTTTGCTTTGCAAGGGGTTGCAGCGAAGCAAAAAAACCCCATTGCAGGTGATTTTATTATAACATACAATTTTTTTCTTGACAAGCCCCAGTTTATGTGATATAATTGTGGCGAAAAACCAAATTTTTATTGCAATGAAAGGGTAAACACATGAAACGTATTCTCGCAATCGCAATGGTCGTGCTGCTGGGTGTTGGCATTTTCGTCATCGGTACAGCCGCCTCGCCAGACAACCTCGCAACGGACGTTGTGCTGATGGCGCTGACCCGCACGGGCTCGTACGAAGTGCCGGACGGCGCAAACCAGTTCAACGCTGACAGCGGCTTGTTTGCTGCTGTGTCCAATCTGACTGCTTGGAACAACAATGCGCAAATCGCCATTGGCGACCCAGGCAACGCTCGTGCGCCCATCGCCATCCATAACGCCAATGTGGTTGGCAATGCCGTAGGCGACAACGGCTTCCGCTCGGTTGGCCCGATGCCGATCGACGACGATGTCACCGTAGACACTGCCACGGCCTTCCAAATCCGCTTTGAAACCACCGACCACGAAAACATCCGCTTCACGGCTCGCCAACGCTCCACCGGCAGCGGTCCGCAATACTTCGCCTTAGCTTACCGCGTTGGCTCTGCTGGTTCGTTCACGGCCATCGCAGGCACAGAAACCGGCAACGTGCAATCGCCATCAGGCTTCCGCGATAACGCTTACACAGATTTTGACTTCCCGGGCGCAAACACGTTCACCGCGTTTGTGCTGCCCGCAGCGGTAGAAGACCAAGCCGTTGTGTATCTGCGCGTATACATGGTGAACAGCACCTTGGCAGACCGCACAAACGGCAACACCTCCATCAACAACATCGTCATCATTGGCGATGAAATGGCAGACGACCTGGTGACGACCACAGCGGAAGACACCACAACCACAGTTGGAGACACCACGACGACTGCTGAAGACACTACGACCACGGCTGAAGATACGACAACGACAACGACAACCAGCGCCGCCGAAACCACTGCGGCTGAAACAACAACGCAAGCCAATCATCCGCCGGCGCCCTATGGTCCAAACTGGTTGAGCATTTTTGGCGTGATTGGCGTCGTGCTGCTGTCAATCATCAACACCATTGCGAGTTTCCGCTTTGTGCGCATTATGCTTGGCTTATAATTTCCTGTTTCCCAGCATCACCAAAACGGCGGAGTGACATGCTCTGCCGTTTTTTTTGCATCGCCACCTTGACAAGCTGCGTTTTATGTCGTATAATCTTATATAGAATGTTTTGCAGAGGAGTTGCTCATGCTCACACTCATCCCGTTGTCGTCGCTGGAAAAAGTCTTTGCCGATGAACAACCCGCCGCCGCACCGGTGTCGCGCTTCACCTGCTTGCAGGGCGAGGTGCTGGCGTTCCAGCTGGCGTTTTCGTCAGACTGCGACACGACGATTAGCCCCGTCATCACCGGCACGGGCGCTGGCTGCTGCACCGCCTACTGGGTGGAGGACGTGCCCGTTGGGCAGGCGTGCTATGAGGACAGCGACGAATACTTCCTGCGCCGCGAACCGGGGATGTATCCCGATGTGCTGCGCCCGGTCACTGCGCCGCTGCAAGCCAAGCCCGGCGTGTGGCGCAGCCTGTGGGTGGAGTTCGCCTGCGACTATGCTGCCGGAGACTACGACATCACCGTGCAGCTTGGCGAACAAAGCCAGACGTTCAACGTCACCAAACTGCCCGCAACATTGCCCGCGCAAACGCTGCTTTATACGAACTGGTTTCACTGCGACGGTCTGGCGCAGTTCTACGATGTTGCCGTGTGGAGCGAGGAATACTGGGCGATTCTCGAAAAACAGCTGCGTTGCGCGCACGAGCATGGCGTGAACTTCATCCTCACGCCGCTGTTCACGCCGCCGCTTGACACGCAAGTCAACGGCGAGCGCTTGACCACCCAGCTCGTTGGCGTGACGAAAATCGGTGATGTATACACGTTTGATTTTGCACTGCTCACCCGCTGGTTTGACTTGTGCAAAACGATTGGTTTTGCTGCCTACGAGCTGTCGCATCTCTACACCCAATGGGGTGCCGCGCATGCGCCGAAGGTTGTGGACAGCACCGGCGAAAAGCTCTACGGATGGGAAACGGACGCTGACGGCGCGGAATACATGGACTTTTTGGAGCAGTTTGCCACGGCGCTGCTGCCTTATCTCGACGAGCAGGGCGTGAAAGAGCAGTGCTATGTGCATGTGTCGGACGAGCCGTGCATGCATCACTTGGAGATTTACGCACGGCATGCCGCGTTCATCCAGCGCATCTTCTCGGGGCTCAAGCTCATTGACGCGCTAAGCGACTACGAATTTTACGCGCAGGGGCACATCCAGCGCCCCATTCCCGCGAACAACCACATTGAGCCGTTCATCGGCAATGTGCCCGAACTGTGGACGTACTACTGCTGCGCGCAGAGCAAGTGCGGCGAGTCCAACCGCTTCATGGCGATGCCGGGCTGGCGCAACCGCATCATTGGCGTGCAGCTGTGGAAGTTCAAATGCGTGGGCTTTTTGCACTGGGGCTTCAACTTCTACAACAGCCAGTTTTCTGTGTATCCCATCAATCCCTTCGAGGTCACGGACGCAGGCGGTGGCTTTGCTTCCGGCGATGGCTTTGTGGTGTACCCCAACAAAGACGGCGAAACCCTTGCGAGCACTCGCTTGAAGGTCTTTCGCGAGGCGCTGCAAGACTTACGCGCGCTGCAACTGCTGGAAGCGAACATCGGCTACGATGCCACCCTAGCACTAGTGGAAGACGGCATTGCGCCCATCACCTTCACCGAGTATCCGCGCACGAACGAGTGGCTGTTGGGGCTGCGGGAAAGAGTGAATGCTCAATGCAATGCTTAATGCTTAATGCTCAATGCTTAATTGTTCGCGAAAACCGCGCGCATATTGCCCCCTCAGTCACGCCTTGCGACGTGCTTTCCTCCCCCAAGGGGGAGGCCTTGGCAACACCTGCACAACACATAAAAAATAATCCCCCACGCGGTAGCGCAAGCCAACGCGCACAGCCTTGGATAGAACACAGCGAAGCGAGTAAAAAGTTTTTTGGTTCTTTTTTTCAAAAAAGAACGAGAAAAGGAGAGTATCAGATGTACGACATTGCGATTATCGGCGCGGGCGTGGTGGGTGCACTCGCTGCGCGCGAGTTGAGCCGCTATGACCTGCGCATTGTGCTGGTTGACCGTCTCAACGACGTGGGCGCTGGCACGACGCGAGCCAACAGCGCCATTGTGCACGCGGGCTTTGATGCCCCGCCCGGCAGCCTGAAGGCGAAGTACAACGTGGCGGGCACGGCGGCCATGCCTGCGCTGTGCGAGCTGCTGCATGTGCCCTACCAAAACACGGGCAGTGTGGTGCTGGCGTTTGACGAAGCCGACCGCAAGACCCTCGACGAGCTCAAGGCGCGCGGTGAGCAAAACGGCGTGCCGGGGCTGGAAATTCTGGAGGGCGAGGCGCTGTTTGCCAAAGAACCCAACGTCAACCCCGATTGCACGGGCGCGTTGTGGGCGCCGTCAGCGGGGATTGTGTGCCCGTATGAGCTGGCGATTGCAGGCGCTGAGTGCGCGGCGAGCAACGGCGTGGAGTTCGTGCGCGAATTTGCTGTAAAGGCGATCGACTTTACAGGCGAGCAGTTCACGTTGAACGCTGCCGATGGACGGCAAGTTCAAGCGAAAACTGTCATCAACGCAGCCGGTGTGCACGCCGACGAAATCGCCCGCATGATTGGCGATGAGTCGTTCGGCATCACGCCGGTGAAAGGCGAATATCTGCTGCTGGACAAAACCCAGCAAGGCATTGTGAACACGGTGGTGTTCCAGTGTCCGTCGCCGATGGGCAAGGGCATTTTGGTGAGCCCCACGGTGCACGGCAATGTGCTGGTTGGTCCGAACGCGCAGACGATTGACGACCGCTTGAGCCTCACGACCACCGCCGCCGCGCTGCAAGAAGTGCAAGAAGCCGCCAAGCGCAGCCTGCCCGGCTATCAAGTGCGCGACACGATTACGTCGTTTGCGGGGCTGCGTGCGCGCTGCGACCGCCACGACTTCGTGATTGAAGCGAGCGCGGTGAACCCGCGTTTCATTCACGCTGGCGGGATTGAATCCCCCGGTTTGAGTGCCGCACCCGCGATTGCCGCGGCGCTTGCTGAACTGGCGAAGGGCGATGCAGTGGCTAAGCAAGATTGGAATCCCAGCCGCGCTAAGCCCGTGCGCGTGCACGAGCTGACGACCGATGAATATGCCGCGCTGGTGAGCGAGCAGCCCGCCTATGGGCGCATCATCTGCCGCTGCGAGACCATCAGCGAGGGCGAGATTTTGCACGCCATCCACTCCCCTGCCGGCGCGCGCGATGTGGACGGCATCAAGCGGCGCACACGCAGCGGCATGGGTCGCTGCCAAGGCGGATTCTGCGGCACAAAGCTGCTGGAGATTATCGCCCACGAGCTGGATATGCCCATGGAAAGCGTGACGAAATCCGGCGGAAATTCGCAAGTGTTGCTGGGGAGGACTAAGTAAATGAACTACGATGTTATTGTCATCGGCGGCGGGCCTGCGGGCATGGCGGCCGCCCTCAAGGCGCAGGAAAACGGCGCTGCCCGCGTGCTGATTCTGGAGCGCGACACCTTTTTGGGCGGCATTCTCATGCAGTGCATTCACACGGGCTTTGGGCTGCACTACTTCAAAGAGGAGCTTAGCGGCCCGGAGTTCGCGCACCGTTTCATTGAGCAAGTTGAAGCCAACCCTGCCATTGAAGTGAAGCTGGACACGATGGTCTTAGACGTTCAACCCGGTGAGCCAAACCAAGTTGTCGCGGTGAATAAAACAGATGGGCTGATGCAGCTGAGCGCAAAAGCCATCGTGCTTGCCATGGGCTGCCGCGAACGCCCACGCGGCGCGCTCAACATTGCGGGGGCGCGGCCTGCGGGCGTGCTTAGCGCTGGCACGGCACAGAAATATGTGAACATGGACGGCTATCTGCCCGGACGCGAAGTGGTGATTTTGGGCAGCGGCGACATCGGTCTCATTATGGCGCGACGCATGACTTTCGAGGGCGCTAAAGTAAAGATGGTGTGCGAGCTGATGCCTTATTCCGGCGGGCTGACGCGCAACATTGTGCAATGCCTGAACGACTTCGACATCCCGCTCAAGCTCAGCACCACGGTGATTGATATCCACGGCGGCGACCGCGTGACCGGCGTGACCATCGCGCAGGTGGACGACAACCGCCGACCCATCCCCGGCACAGAAGAGCACGTGCCCTGCGATCTGCTGCTGCTTTCGGTGGGGCTGATTCCCGAGAACGAGCTCAGCCGCGCGGCGGGCGTGGCGATTGACCCCATCACCGGCGGCGCGCAGGTGAACGAAGCCTGCGAAACGGAAATCCCCGGCGTGTTCGCGTGCGGCAATGTGCTGCATGTGCACGACCTGGTGGACTATGTTGCGTTGGAAGCCGAAGTGGCTGGCGCGAATGCTGCGCGATTCGCAATGCGTAATTCGCAATGCGCAATGGGCGATTACGTCACAACGCGCGGCGAAAACGGCGTGCGCTATGTGGTGCCGCAACGGGTGAACCAACACGCCGGCAAGCCCGTGACGCTGTATTTCCGCGTGGGGCAGGTGTATGCCGATGCGACCGTGCAGGTGCGCAACGGTGATACCGTGCTCGCAAAGGAGCGCCGCGCACGCATCACGCCCGGCGAAATGGAGCACCTTGTGGTCAAACCCGAACAGCTTGCAGGATGCAGCGAACTTATCGTGGAGGTGGCGTAGTTGCCCCCTCAGCCGCGGCAAGCCGCGCCAGCTCCCCCGCAAGCTGGGGAGCCTTATAAGGAGGATATTTATTATGAATGAACTGAACATCGTTTGCACGGCATGCCCCATGGGCTGCAGCATCACTGCCACGGTGGACGAACACGAAACCCTCGTGAGCGTCGCCGGCCACCGCTGCCGTCGCGGCGAAGCCTATGCCCGCGCTGAAATCGCAAACCCTGCGCGCAGCTTTCACTCCACCTTGCGTGTGGCAGGCGGTGACCTGCCCATGGTGAGCGTGAAAACCGCCGCGCCCGTGCCGAAAAGCACACTCATGGCGTGCGCCGAGGCCACCCGTGACATCACCGCCAACGCTCCCATTGCTGTGGGCGACGTGCTGCTGCGCGACATCGCAGGCACCGGCGTGGATCTTGTGGCGACGACGAGGGTGTTGCCCTGTTCTTTTTCTTGAAAGAAAAAGAACCAAAAAGAACTTTAGTCGCTTCGCGATGCTTGATTATGAAAACAGAAAGCCCCCATTCTCTGCGTGGCAGGAAATGGGGGTTTATCTTATCTTACAATCATCCACCGCCGAAGGCGGGCTAGGTTTTTTTGGTTCTTTTTTTGCAAAAAAAGAACAATTAAACAACACCTTGAGCCATCATCGCGTCGGCCACTTTTTTGAAGCCCGCGATGTTCGCGCCGATGACGTAGTTGCCGTCGTGACCGACTTCTTGTGCGGCCTGCGCGACGTTGTGGTAGATGTCCACCATGATGCTCTTGAGCTTGGCGTCCACTTTGTCAAAGCTCCACGACACACGTGCGCTGTTTTGGCTCATCTCAAGCGCGCTGGTGGCCACGCCGCCCGCATTTGCCGCTTTGCCGGGCGCAAACAGCACACCGCTTTTGCGGAAAACTTCTGTGGCTTCGAGGGTGGCGGGCATGTTCGCGCCTTCGCCCACGGTGATGCAGCCGTTGGCTACGAGGGTGTTGGCGTCGTTTTCGTTGAGCTCGTTTTGCGTGGCGCAGGGCAGCGCGACCTCGCAGGGCACGTTCCACACTTTTGCGCCGGGCAGGAATTCTGCATGCGGGCGAGCATGCACGTAGTCGGCAAAATCGCCGCGGCGTGCCGTGATTTCGCGCAGCACGGTGAGATCTACGCCTTGTTTGTCGAGAATCGTGCCGGTGTATTCACCCACCGCAACGACATTCGCGCCCAGGTGCTGGGCTTTTTCCACCGCGTGGCTGCCCACGTTGCCCGCGCCGGACACAACCACGGTTTTGCCCGCGATGCTCTTGCCGTTTTGGCGCATCATTTCTTCCACGAGATAAACCAAGCCGTAGCCCGTGGCTTCGTTGCGCACCAGACTGCCGCCATAGAGCAGCCCCTTGCCGGTGAACACGCCTTCAAAGCTGTTGGTCAGGCGTTTGTATTGCCCGTACATATAGCCGATTTCGCGCGCGCCAACGCCGATGTCGCCCGCAGGCACGTCGGTCATGTGGTTGATGTGGCGAAACAGCTCACTCACAAAGCTTTGGCAAAACATCATCACTTCGCGGTCACTTTTGCCCATGGGGTCGAAATCCGCGCCGCCCTTGCCGCCGCCAATGGCTTGACCGGTGAGCGCATTTTTGAAAATTTGCTCCAGCCCGAGGAACTTGACGATGCCCATGTTCACGCTGGGGTGAAAGCGCAGCCCGCCTTTGTAAGGTCCGATGGCGCTGTTGAACTGCACGCGATAGCCACGGTTGACCCGCACGCGGCCGTTGTCATCAATCCACGGCACACGAAACACAATTTGCCGCTCCGGTTCCACCAGGCGCTCCAGCAGCCCAACGGCCTCGTATTGCGGGCGAGCATCCACGTAGCCTTGGATGGACTCGAGAATTTCCGTGGCAGCTTGAAGGAACTCGGGTTGGGCATAAAAGTTTTCCTTCAAAAAATCCAGTACAGATAGAGTATATGACATGGTTGAGCCTCCTGCAAAAAATAAAACAATACCATAGTATAGCACAGTTGCGGGAGAAATGTCAATGCTTTTGGCAAAAAAAGATGAGCGGATTTTCATCCGCCCATGGTGGTTGCGTTTATGCGAGCTCGCCGGACGTGCCGTCTTCGCGGCGGCGGCGCTGCAGCTCTTCGAGGATTTCCTCGTGCTTTTCTTCCGTCAGCTCATACTTGAGTGTGGGGATCACACCCAGCGCGCAGCCGATGGCGGGCACGACGCTCGCGCTGAAGAACAGCACAAAGAAGAACCAGAACAGGTTGTTCTCGGTTAGGCTGCCAACACTCGGCATGTAGTGCGCCACGACTTCGCTGCCGCGTTGCATCATGTCGCGCGGGATTTGGGCGTATTCGGACTCGGCCATGTGCTGCAAAATGCGAATGTTGTCGCCCGAAAACAACACGATGGCGCTCAGTGCGTTGTAGATCATCAAACAAATGCCGTTGCCCACTTTGGCCAAAAAGGTTTGGCCGCTGAAGAAAAAGCCATCCGGGCGGCGGTGGTTGGTGTATTCTTCATAGTCCACGCTGTCGGTGATCATGTTCGTTTGCAGCACGGTGAACAAGCCGTTCGTTGCGCCGATGAGCACGAAAATGGGCACAAGCGGAATGATGAACCACACGCGGGTGAGGCTGCTATCGAGCACAATGGAGAGCGCGTAAAGCCCGAACAACAGCAGATTAACCGGCACACCGATGAGCAAGGATGCGTTGTATAGCGTTTTCTTGCGCCAGCGCTTGAGCAGCTTGGGCAGGATAATCATCGCCACAAACATGCCGCCAAACACGCCGCCGCCCAGCACAACGGTGTAAAACGCCATCAGTATGGGGTTGCGGTCGGCGAAGTAATAGGTAATCAGCGGCATGGACACAATCATGATGAGGTTGCGCGGTGCGGCAAAAATGCCGGAAAGCAGCACACGGCGGAAGGGCTTGTTTGCCCATGCCATGCGGAAGTTTTCCCACAC
>WQRM01000041.1 GCA_009786735.1 Oscillospiraceae bacterium
CGCCGCGCCATATTTCTTCACCAGCGGCAGCAGCGCCGCGAGCGATTCCGCCTTGCCGTTCACGGAGTTCAGCAGCGGCTTGCCGTTGTACAGGCGCATCGCGCGCTCGGCAGCAATTGGGTCAGAGGTGTCAATCTGCAGCGGAACATCCGTCACGCTTTGCAGCCCCACCACGGCTTGCTCCAGCACAGCCGCCTCGTCGATTTCCGGCAAGCCCACGTTCACGTCGAGGATTTTCGCGCCGTGCTCAATTTGGCTCAACGCTTCTTTATAAACATAGCCCATGTCGTTTTCACGCAGCGCTTGCTTGAGCCGCGGCTTGCCCGTGGGATTGATGCGCTCGCCAATCACCACCGTTGTGCCGCCGAGCGCAGCGGTTTTTGCGTATGACGACACCACGGTGCGCGTCTTGGGCAGCACCGGCAGGGGAGTGATCGCCCCGCAGGTTTGCACGACTGCGGCGATGTGCTCGGGCGTGGTACCGCAGCAGCCGCCGATGACGTGCGCGCCGCTGTGCGCGATGTCAGCCATCTGGCGTGCGAAGTCCTCCGGCGCAACGTTGAACGTCGTTTGCCCGTTGATGATTTGCGGCAGCCCGGCGTTGGGGTTAATCACAACCGGGATGCTCGCATGCGCCACAAGCTCGGCGAGCAGACGTTGCATCTGCTGCGGACCAAGCCCGCAGTTGAGCCCCAGCGCAGCCGCGCCCAAGCCTTCAATCAGCGCCACCGCCGCGGGAATATCGCCGCCGGTGAGCAGTCTGCCGCCTTCGTCCAGCGTGAAGGTCACCACAATGGGCAGATCGCTGTTCTCTTTTGCCGCCAGCATCGCCGCCTTGATTTCATAGGTATCGCTCATCGTCTCCAGCAAAATTAGGTCAGCTCCGGCGTCAGTTCCGGCTTTGATTGCCTGCGCGAACAGCGCAACGGCCTGCTCAAAGCCCAAGTCGCCCAGTGGCGCAAGCAGCTTGCCTGTGGGGCCAATATCGAGGGCAACCAGTGCACCGGTAGCTTGTGCCGCCTGGCGCGCAAGCGCAACACCGGCCGCCACCACTTCCTCAACGCAATAGCCCGTGCCGTCGAGCTTCAGGCGGTTTGCGCCAAAGGTGTTGGTGGTGATGATGTTGCAGCCAGTGCGTGCATAGTCCGCGTGAATGTCCGCAATCGCGTCAGGTCGGGTGATGTTCCACAGCTCGGGCAGCTCTTGCAGCGTCAGCCCCTTCGCCTGCAGCATCGTGCCCATCGCGCCGTCAAAAACCAGCAGCTCGCTGCCCAATTTGCGCAAAAAATCGTTCATACAATCCTCCTCAATCCAACCACCGCCGTCACGGACTTCGCCGGGCACAGCATGTTGCCGTCGGTTAATGTCAGCCCAATTCGCCTCGGGCAGTCCAGCATGGTCAGCACATCGCGCTGGTGTGTAATGTCAAAATCGCCATAGCCCGCGCTGAAGCGTTCGGTGAGCTGCCAGCCCAGCAGTTCGGGCTCGCGCGTGATTTCACCCACCACGCTATCACACGCGGCTTCAATCATCGCCGTGCAAACGGCGTCGGCAATCACGGCTTTGTCCATTTCTGTTGCGTTGTAGCGCCGCAGCAAGGCATCCGCTTCAGCCCCCAGCGTTGCCGCAAACACAGCCACGCGGGTGCAGCCGCGCAAGTGCCGCGCGAGGTCGCCGCTGTGCACGCGCAAGCCGCCGAAGCCCACCGCCTGCGCCTGCACTTCGCAGTCCCACAGCCGGTAGATATGCTTGGGCGTGATGACCGTGTTGAGCTCTTCATGCAGCTGCGCAATGTGCGCCAACACGCGCGCATCATCAAGACCTTCGCTGCAGCCCAAATAGCGCAGCACGTCATTCGTGTCTATGTTACTCACTTCAAAATCTCCGACAAATTGCGCATAATCCGCCCGGCAATGTCGGGCTTGTTCATCGTGTAAATGTGAATGTGGTTCACGCCGTTTGCAATCAAGTCGATGATCTGCTCTGTCGCATAGGCGATGCCCGCCTGGTTCATCGCCGCGGGATTATCCGCAAAGCGGTCCACAATCGCGCGGAATCGTGGCGGCAGCACCGTGCCCGAAATCGAGCAAATCCGTGCGATCTGCTTGGCGTTGATCACCGGCATGATGCCCGCGATCACCGGCACGTCCACGCCGCTTTTGAGCAAGCGGAACATGAAGTTATACAGCACATGGTTGTCAAAAAACATCTGCGTGGTGAGGAACGCACAGCCTGCGTCAACCTTGCGTTTGAGGCTGTCGATGTCCGCCTGCAGGCTCGGGGATTCCGGGTGTCCTTCGGGGTAGCACGCGCCGCCCACGCAAAAGTCGCCATGGCGCAAAATCGCCTCGGTCAGCTCGTTGGCATAGGCATAGTCGCCCGTGGCGCAGCCCTCGGCAGGCACGTCGCCGCGCAGCGCCAGCACATTGGTGATGTTCTTGCTCTTCAGTTCATCCAGTACCGCGCCAATCTCTGTGGCATCAGAGCCAATGCAGGTCAAATGCGCCAGTGCCGCCACGCCATTGACGTTCTGAATCTCGTTGGCGATCTCCACGGTGTTCCCGCGTGTGCTGCCGCCCGCGCCATACGTCACACTCATGAACGACGGCTTCAGATCTGCGATTTCGCGTATCACGTTCTTCGCGCCTTCAAGCGGCACACCGGCCTTCGGTGGAAACAACTCGCACGACACCGTGATGTTGTTGTTGAGAATATCAGTGATTTTCATGGGTTCTCCTTTAGTTGATTTAGATATAATACATGCTGTCGCCGCCATATTGCTTCGCCTTCGTCACCAGCGCGTCAAGATCAATCGCCTTCAACGCCTCGGGAATCACCTCGTCCAAGCGGCTAAACACTTCGTTTTGCAGCGTATCTTCAATGTTGGGCGCTTTCACCGCAACCGTTGCACCGGCTTTTTCAAACAACGCAATCTCAATCGCGAACAGGATGTCATACACCGAGATGTCGCGCGCCGGGCACGCCAGCTGGTAGCCGCCGCCCGCGCCCTTTGTGGACGTCACAATGTCGCCGCGCTTGAGCAGCGAAAACACCTGCTCCAAATAAATTTTAGACACACCCAGCGTCTCCGACAGCGACAAAATCGTCACCGACTTTTCTTCGCCGCTCAGTCCCATTTGCACAAGTGCCGCCAGCGCGTAGCGTGATTTTGCTGAAATTTTCATCTGCCATCCATCCTCTTGCAAAACATATAGTTTATATATGTATTTTAGCAGTTGCGCGCCACAATGTCAAGTGTTTTTTAGAAATTTGCAAAAAACATATTGACAAACGTCCATGCATATGCTATAATAGCAACACAACACATGGATAACCGTCCATAGGAGGCGATATGAGCGACAAATTCAAGGCCTTGGCAGACCCAAACCGCTCGGCGGTGTTCGCGCTGTTGTCGTGCTGCGAGCTTTGCGCCTGTGACATCCTCAAGCAGCTGCCCATCCACCAAACCACGCTGTCGCACCACATGAAAGTCCTGGTGGACTGCGGCTTGGTGCGCACGCGGCGCGACGGCAAGTGCATCTATTACGCGCTCAACATCGACACCGTGCGTGACTGCGAGGCCTTTTTCACCGCTGCGCTCACCAAAGCTTGTCATTGCGGGCCGGACTGCAGCTGCCTGCATTGCTGTAATCTTTCACGAAAGGAGACTGCCCAATGAACGAACAACGCACCTGCACCAATCCGCTGTGCAAATGTGAAAACTGCACTTGCGACCCCTGCCTGTGTGACGGCGAAACCCATTGCGCCTGCCCCTGCTGCCCGGATGCCGCACAATAGAACGAAACCAAAACACACCCTTGTGCGCAACTTGGCACGTGGGTGTGTTTTTATACTTCGGGTGGATTCATATCCACCCCTACAGGTTGCGGCAACTGGCAAATTTTCGGGAAATATCTACCTGTAGGGGCGGATGCAAATCCGCCCGGGCTTTCCTATTCCACACAACTCGCCGCCAACCAAATCGCACACCACCTGCGGTGGGATTTTCACATGATCAACATGGCTATCGTCAGCATGTAGGGGCGGCGGGCGCGCCGCCCGAAACCTTAATATAACCATATTTTTATCGCCCGGGTGGCGCGCCCGCCACCCCTACATGTTGCGGCAACTGGCAAATTTTCAGGAAATATCTACCTGTAGGGGCGGATGCAAATCCGCCCGGGCTTTCCTATTCCACACAACTCGCCGCCAACCAAATCGCACACTCCAGCCGCTTCTTAAACAGCACACACCCATCCTCATACATCCCGTGGATGCTCCCGCTGGCGTGGTAGGCGTTCGCCGGGCAGCCGCCCGCGCAAAAATACTTCGCCCAGCAGTCGCGGCACTCGGCTTTCGCGTGCAGGCTGCACCCCGCAAAATCATCGCGCAGGGCAGGGGAGGTAATCCCCTCGCGCACATTGCCCATGATAAACGCGCGGTTGCCCACAAACTGGTGGCAGGGATAAAACTCCCCATCAGGCGTCACCGCAAGATACTCCGTGCCCACGCCGCAGCCCGCCGTGCGCTTGTAGTAGCACGGCCCATGCCGCAAGTTCAGCGTGTAGTGGTAGAACGAGTAGTCGCCGTCCACCATGTCCAGCGCCAGTGCTTCGTATTCATCCAGCACGCGGCGCAAATCATCCGGTGTCAGCGCATGTGGCGCAGCAGGGGAGCACACCACAGGCTCCAGCGAAAGCGCGCGAAAGCCGAGCGCAACCATGTGCGCAATGTCCTGCAAAAAGTCGGTGTTGTGGTGCGTGAATGTGCCGCGGATGTAGTAGCCACAGCCCTCGCGCGCCCCCACCAGCCGCCGGAACTTCGGCACAACATCATCGTAGCACCCGCGTCCGTCGTGCGTTTTGCGCAGCCGATCGTGGGTTTCTTTGCGCCCATCAAGGCTCAGCACCACATTGCTGATTTCACGCTGGCAAAAGTCGATTACATCGTCGTCAATCAGCACGCCATTCGTCGTCAGCGTGAAGCGGAAATGCTTGCCGCTTTCGGCTTCTTTCCCGCGCGCATACGCCACCAACCGCTTGAGCACATCCCAGTTCAGCAGCGGTTCGCCGCCAAAAAAGTCGATGTCCAAGTTGCGGCGCGGCCCGCTGTTCGCCAGCAAAAAGTCAATCGCCGCCTTGCCCACGTCATAGGACATCAGCTGCTTGTCCCACGCGCGCACAAAGCAGTATTCGCACGCCAAATTGCAGGCATGCGCCATATGCAAGCACATCGCTTTGACGAACATCCCCCTCCGCTCCTGCGGAGCACCTCCCCCAGCGGGGGAGGCCTTGGCATTCCCATCGACCTTGCGGCTGTCGCCAGGGTCGCCCCCCTTGGGGGAGATGTCGCGAAGCGACAGAGGGGGTGAAATGATAATCTCTTGTGAGAACAACTTCCCCGCATCAATCAACGCCTGTATGTCGGGGAACTGCGTCTGATTCACGCTATCCCAGTGCTGCACCGCATGCAAAACAGACGGATCGACCACATGTATCGATCCGCTGTTCACGTCCAGTATGATGTTTTTGCCGTGCAAAGTGTAGCAGTGCGTCATTCAGCTTGCTGCTCACACGGTTGATTGGCAACGCCGCAGCTGGTTTTGCAGGCGGATTGGCAGCTGGTTTGGCATTCGCCGCAGCCGCCGTCGCACAGGCTTTCTTGCAGAGTGCGGGTTTCCAGGGTCACAATACGTTGCATGGGACTCTCCTAAATAAAAAATAATAATGCGCAATGCAGAAATAGAGTATACCATAATTCGGCGCGTTTGTCAAGCGTTCACTTGCACTTGCGCGGTCACCTCGCCGCAGCGCACCTGCAGCACCGCAGGGCAGCCCGCCCGCACATACACCACCGCTTGACCCATGCAGGTCTCGCGCGTGTTGCTGCGATAGGCTGTGGTGTCATCCGCCACGCCGTTGTCCATGCCCAGCCATTCGCCGCCGCGCAACGTGCAGGTGATGGCTGCGTCCTCGCTCACCAACCGCCCTTGTGCGTCGCGCAGCGAAACAATCACCTGCACCACGCTGTCGCCCTGCTCGGCGTCCAGTGTGATGGCAGCCAGCTCGCCCGGCACGTCGTAGACAGCTTCAACTTGCTCGTCACCGCGTGTCGCCACCGCACGCAAGCCGTCAAACTGCGCAGGCAGCGCAAACGCCACCGTGTAGCCCTCAAGTGCCTTCGCGCCCAGCGATTGCCCGTCGCAGAACAGCTCAATTTTTTCGGCGTTGGTGTACACCGTGCCGTCAGCCTCCAAGTGCGCCACGAGTTCATCAGCCCACATCGCATGGCGGTGATGGTAGCGCGGCTTCTCAAAGCCCGCGGTCGTCAGCAGCCCGGCAGGGGACAGCCGCACCGGCCAACCCTGTGCCTCGCCCAGGTAGTCCACGCCCGTCCACAGGAATTGTCCGCAGATGTCCTCGTTGTCGCGCACCGCAAGCCATTGATCTTCCTCGTGGCCATTTTCGCTGCCATAAATCACATGCTCGGGATAGGCCTCCCGGTCGGCGCGATACAGATGCTCCTTGTAGTTGTAGCCCACCACGTCCAGGGTTTGCGGATAGCCCACCAAATTCGCAAGCTCCGGGAACGCAATCGCCGCCGTCACCGGACGGGTGGTATCGTTTTCCTTCACAATCTCCACCAGCCGTGCGCTAATCTGCGCCAGCCGCTCGGCGTTGGGCTTGTTGGGGTCATACTGCCGCTCTTGCGCGGGCTTGTTGGCATCGTTGTTGCCGGTCATGGTCTTGAACATCGGGTGGCAGTACGGGTCATTGGGATAGTCAATCTCGTTGCCCACGCTCCACAAAATCACGCTGGGATGGTTGCGGTCGCGCCGCACAAAATCGCGCAGGTCGCGCTCATGCCAGTTGGGGAACGCATCCGAGTAGCCAAAATGCTTCGGCGGATACACATTGTGCCCCTGCCACCACTTGTTTTTGCAGCCCTCCCACTCGTCAAAGGCCTCGTTCATCACCACAAAGCCCATTTCGTCGCACAGGTCTAGCAAGTGCGTGTCCGGCGCGTTGTGCGCGGTACGAATCGCGTTGCAGCCGCAGGCTTTGAGCTTGCGCAACCGCCGCCGCCACACTTCTTTGGGCACCGCAGCGCCCAGCGCACCGGCATCGTGATGCAGGCACACACCCTTGAGCTTCATGTTCACGCCGTTGAGGAAGAACCCCGTGTTCGCGCAAAACTTCACCGTGCGAATCCCGCAAGTGATGTCCAGGCTGTCGCAAACTTGCCCGGCGTTCAGCACTTGGCACGTCAGCGTATACAGGGCAGGGGAGTCCGGCGACCACAACTTGGGATTCTCCATCCGCAGCTGCACGCTACCCGTTTGACCACTGCCGCGCACCGTCTTGCCGTCAAGTGTGAAAGCAACCTCGGCCTCGGCCGAAAGCGCCCACGCCACGTTTAGCGTATGCGCATCCACCGTGTGCACAAACACGCCATGGGGCACAAAATGCACAGGGTCAAGCACTTCGAGCGTCACATCGCGATAAATCCCATTGCCGGTGTACCAGCGCGAGTCGGCCAGGTCGTTGTGCTCCACGCGCACGGCGAGCACGTTCTCGCCAGCTCGTGCGAAGGGGCTGATGTCGTGCGTCACGCTGGTGTAGCCACAAGGGCGCATGCCCAGGAAGTTGCTGTTGCACCACACGCGCGCGTTTTTGTAGATGCCGCCGAAGTTCACGCGCACCGTCTTGCCTGCCACATCTTCGGGCAGCGCAAACCGCAGGCGATACCAGCCCACGCCGCCGCGCGCATAGCCCGTGCCGCTGCTATAGCGCTCATCAAAGTCATGCTCCACCGCCCAGTCGTGCGGCAGCGTCACGCCTTGCCATTCGCTGTCGTCATAGCCCGCATAAAACGCATGGGGTTGCTCGTCCAAGCAGAACTTCCAGCCCTGCGCCAGTGTTGTTGTGTGTCGCATCTTGATACCTCATTCTTAAAATTTGCTATTTTCGCCCATTGTGTTGATATATAGCCTGATATTTCCTGCAACTTGCTGCGTGCCGTAACCTGTAGGGGCGGATGCACATCCGCCCGGGGCTTCAATAACACACATCTTTTTGCACTTCGGGTGGCGCGCCCGCCACCCCTACATGCCGCGGCTTGATGAAAGCTGAAGAACACCGTTTCCTGAGCGGCCCTCGCGTTTACGCGGGGGCTGTCGCCGCGAACGAGACCTGCGCATCGCACCACTGTGGTGCGGCGACTGGGGGTGCGGATTTCGCTGGCGCGTCCTGTTGTAATGTGCGTTTCAAACTTGCATGTGCTCCGCACGCCTTCCTCACCCCTCGCGGCTCGGGGAGCTCCCTCCAGAGGAGAGGAGCTGGGGCTTGTTTCTTCAAGTTTCGATGTCGTTCACCGCTTAATCCTCGGCTCCTTCCTCTGGAAGGAGCTGGCACGCGCCGCGCGTGACTGAGGAAGGCTCGCGGAGCGCCCCTGCGGGGCGCAGGTCGCTTCGCTGTGGTCTCGGACAGGTTGTGTCCGCGCACCCTGTAGGGGCGGCAATCTTGCCGCCCGAACCACAAAAAACGCACTCGTTATCCGCTTAAGCCTCGCCACCCAATCCCCAAAACACCTCAATACCATGCTCAAAACGCGTTATAAATATACCCCCACGCAATCAGCGCAGGGGTGTTGGTTTTCGCGTCTAATGCCGCCTAGAGTTTACATCCAAATCCAGCCGAACGCAAACACAAACAGGAACCAGTTCCAGGTTGTGGCAGGGCGATCAGTGCCGGGGATGGTGTTGCCGCCAGCGGGCGGTGTGGGGGGCGTGGGGGTGGTGGCGGGCACCAGCGTCAGCGTTGTGGTGCCGATGGTCAGGTTGTTGCCCGAGCGAACCACTTGGCCAAACGACATCGTGTTGCCGGGGATCGCAGCGCTGGTCAAACGCAGCAAACGTGCGTTGCCGGACATCACGAATTGGTACGTCATGCCGCTCGTTGCGCCATTGGCACGAATCACTTGCCCGCTGCCGCCAGCGTTGAATACCAGCACATCATTGGGACGAAACACTTGGTTTTGCGAGGCAGTCACGCGCCAGCGGCCCACCAGTTGAGCCTCCGTGATGCTTGTGTTTGCTTGTGCGACCACGATGCCAAAACCTGCCAGCAGCGCCATGACCATCAGAATGCTAAGAATCTTTTTCATGTCTACAAATCCTTCCTTTCGGTACGTTGATACCACCTATTATACAATATTCTACAAGAAATGTCAAGCATAATTTTTGCGATTTTTACCACTAAAGCAAATTATTGGAAAATTTCCACCGCGCGCCCCGTCCGCAGCGAAGCGTTGCAGTCCAGCACACGTTGGTTGTCGCTGCCACGAAAGCGCGTGTTGAGGCTCTTGCGGCTTTGCATGAACCGCCCATCCACCAGCACATCAATCTGCGCCAGCACCGCATGCGCGCCCTCGTCTGCCAGCAGCTCCTCAAACACATAGCCCGTGTAGCACCAGATGTCTTTCCCTGTCTCAACTTCGCCGCGCGGGAATTGTTGTCTTACCTGCACCAACAAGCTCAACACTGCGGCACGATTGCGCGGGTGCAGCGGCTCGCCACCCAGCAGTGTCAGCCCACGGATATGCTTCGGGCGCATCAGTTCAATCACCTGTGCAGCGGTTTCGTCCGTGAAGGGTTTGCCATAGCTAAACTGCCAGGCCTGCGGATTAAAACAGCCGGGGCAGGCGTGTTCGCAGCCGCTGCAAAACAGCGACACCCGCACGCCCGTCCCGTTGGCAACATCATGTGGTTTCAGCTCGGAATAATGCATAAGACGACTAGACTTTCCTTTTCATCAAAAAACTAGGATAGACCCCCGCGAAGCGACGGAGTCCCACCGCAGGTGGCTACCGTGCCCGCACACGACCCACGCCGTCCACGTCACGCGTCACGCGCGCGCCGCCATCATAGCGCACGGTGCCCACGCCGCGCACATGCGCCATCAGCGTTTCGGTGGCATACACATCCACCGTACCCACGCCGTCCACGCGCACGTCAGCGTTTTCAATGGCGAAGTCAAAGCCGCGCACGTTCGCCACGCCTTCCAGCGCAATCGTCGCATACGGCGCGCTGCCGCGCAGGTGCGCTGTGCCCACGCCCTCCATCTGCAGATCCATCCGATCTTGCAGTTGACCAAAATCAAACTCACCATTCACCACGCCGCGCAGCGAAATCTGCGCATAGGGCACGCCGGGGTTGTTGTAGTTCACGTCCCACACGCCCTCAATTTGCAGATGCGTGAACGGTAGCCCCGTCATAATCGTGAACTCCGTGCTGCGCAGACGCCGCCCGCCCCAGCCCATGATGCTCACGTGGTTTTCGCGAACATTTACGTTGAGATAGTCAAACAGGTTTTCGTCCGTGCGTATAACGAGGCGGTTGCCCAGCGCTTCATCAACAATGAGCTGCGGGCCGCGGTTGTTGGGCGCATTGTGCAAATCCAAGTTGAGGATAACCAGCACCAGCGAGTCCCAAAACTCATCATACTCCACATTCGGCGGCGTGGAAAAATCGGGCAAATGCTCTGCATCCACCGTGAATTCACGTTCCACAACGTTGCGATTCCCACGGGTCATCCGCGCGCCAAAGCCGCCCCCGCCAATCACAACGCATCCGCCCAGCATCACCAGCAGTGCCGCCGTCAGTATCAGTCCCACAATTTTCTTCACCATGTTAATTCTCCTTCTTTGTTGTTGCTGTTATTATAGCAAAAAAGTCACGTGCGCGCCACCAATTCCGGTGTGCAATTGCGCAACTATCAGTTGCCTCACCTGCGGTGGGGCGATGTCGCTTCGCTGTGTCCGATCACAACCCCATAAAAAATCCCCCCGCGAAGCGGCCTAAAGTTTTTTGCGCTACT
>WQRM01000042.1 GCA_009786735.1 Oscillospiraceae bacterium
AGCCATACCATGGCCGCGCCCGCAGCCAGCCCTAAAATCGCTGTCCACGCCCCGCCGTATTCGTATGACTCGGGGATGAGTTCCAGCAGCACAATAGCAATCATCACGCCGCCCGCTAGTGCCAGCAATGCGCTGACCATTTTCTCGCTTTTTCGTCCTAACATGGCACTGAGCATCCCGCCCAATCCCATGCCGAGCACGCCAACCAAGGCACTAAGCCAAAGGATGTGCATGCTCATCAGTGCTTGCATGACCTGTGCTCCTCAAGGTACTGTTTGATGGCAGCGAAGCTTTGCTCGCTCAGTACGTGTTCAATTTTGCAAGCGTCAGCGTGTGCGATGTTGGGCTCAACGCCCATGGCAATCAGCCAGCCGGAGATGACAACATGGCGCTCGTGCACGCTTTCGGCCACCGCACGCCCGCTTGCTGTTAGCAGTATATGCCCGCTATCGACCGTGACGTGCTTGGACTCGCGCAAGTTTTTCAGCGCGATGCTCACGCTGGGCTTGCTGAAGCCGAGCGCATTTGCCACGTCGATCGCACGCACCGGGGCGCCATCGCGGCTGAGCACATAGATGGTTTCCAGATAATTTTCGGCCGATTCGGGGATGTTCATCATGTCAGTCCTAACTGTCCTACCATTTCTTTGGTTTTCATTTCAAGCAGCTTGCTCACGCCTTCTTCCTGCATCGTCACGCCGTACAGCATGTCGGCTTCTTCCATCGTGCCGCGGCGGTGCGAGATGAGAATGAACTGCGTGTTCTTCGTCATGCGGCGCACATAGCGAGCGTAGCGCGTGACGTTCACGTCATCGAGCGCGGCCTCTACTTCGTCGAAAATGCAGAACGGCGCAGGTGTGGCTTTGAGGATCGCAAACAGCAGCGCGATGGCCGCAAGCCCCTTTTCGCCGCCCGAAAGCAGGTCGATGTTTTGCACGTTTTTGCCGGGCGGTTGCACGCGAATCTCAATGGCGCTTTCCAGCACGTGCAGCGGCTCGTCCATCACCAGCGCTGCTTGTCCGCCGCCGAACAGGTCTTGGAAAGTCTGCCCGAAGTAGCGGTTAATCTTCGCAAAGTGCTCGTGGAAGCGCTCGCTCATCTTGCCGGTGAGCTCGGTGATCATGCGGGCGAGTTCGTCGCGGCTTTGCTCGATGTCCGCCACCTCTTGGGCGAGGAAATCATAGCGCTCGCGCACTTCCTTGTACTCCTCAATTGCGCCCACATTGATGTGCCCCAGCGCGCGGATTTTCCCGGCAACTTCGTTGAGCTCAATGCTTGCGGTGGTGGGGTCGTCGAGCGTGTAGCCCTGCATTTCGGCTTCGCGCGGGGTGATTTCGTAGTCGTCATAGAGTTTGGCGGCAGCGGAATCCAAGGCATGCTGTGCAGCGGCGCGGCGTTCTTCTTGGCGAGCCAAGTCGCCGCTGAACTTCTCACGCTGCTCAAGGTGCAGTTTTTCTTCGCGGCGCATGGTTTCGGCCTGCGCCTGCAAGTGCTCGCGCTGAGCGGCCAGTTCCTGCACCGCGAGTTTGCCTTGTTCGGCTTGCTCGCGCAGCTGCACCACGCTTTCTTGCAGCGCAACAATCTGCGCCTGTGTGTCGAGGTTCGCTTGCTCCAGCTGCTCTTGCTCGGCCAGCAGTTCATTGTCGTGCCCGGTTTGCCCAAGCTTGCGCTGGCGCAACCCCGCAGCGAGCTCTTCGCGAGCCTCCACGTCTTTTTCCACCGCAAGCAGCTCCAGCCGCAACGCGGATTCCCCTTGGCTGAGCCGCTCGCGTTCATGCGTGAGCGCTTGCAGTTGTGCCAGCAGCTGCACATGCTCTTCTTCCAGTGAGTGTTTATCGCTCTGCAGCGCCTGCGCCTGTTCGTCGTTCATCTGGCGTGCCTGCTCAAGTTGCGTGATGCGCTGCTGTGCGGCGGCGAGTTCTCCTGCGCGGTCGTCTTGCGCGGCGTGCAGGTCTGCCAGACGCGTCTTCAGCGATTGCACCGCACTTTCCTGGCGAATCACTTCCTCCAGCGCGCGAGCGAGGTCGCCCTGCAAGCCCGTGCAGGCGGCTTGCGCTTCGGCGGCTTCTTCGGTGAGCTTTTTCGTGCGCTCGGCTTGCTCGGCGAGCGTTTTCTCTTGCTCGGCGCAGTCTTTTTGCAGGCGAGCAATCTCACTGGCACGGCTCAAGATGCCCGCACCCTGCCCGCGCGAACCACCAGTCATCGACCCGCCGGGGTGAATGACCTGCCCGTCCAGCGTGACGATGCGCAAGCGGTTGTTGTATTGCCGAGCCATGGCGATGGCGCTGTCCATGTCCTCCGCCACCACGATGCGACCCAGCTGTGCGGCAATCACCTGTGCGTATTTCGCGTCGGTGCGCACCAGTTCGTTGGCCATGGCGACGAAACCGTCGCAGTTGTCAAGTCCCTTTTCGGTGAAGGGCTGCGCCTTAATCGCGTTGAGCGGCAGGAACGTGGCACGCCCCGCGCCTGCGCGTTTGAGATACTCAATGCTGCGCTTGGCCTCGGCTTCGGTGTCCGCGATGATGAACTGCAGTGCCGCGCCCAGCGCCGTTTCAATGGCCGCGCTGTACTTCGCGTCCACGTCGATGCGCTGGCTCAACGTGCCGTGCAGCCCACGCAGGTTGCCTCGCTGGGACTCCTTCATCACCGCACGCACTGCGCCCGTGTAGCCCTCCATGTTCTGCTCGAGGTCCTGTAGCATCTTCGCTTTGGCGCGCGCTTGGCCGAGCTGATTCTGCGTGCGGGTGAGCTGCGCCTGGGCTTCTTCGGCCTTGGCGGCGCGGTTCTCTGCCCGCAGTTGATAGCCCTGCAGGCTGTTTTGTGCGCTGGTCACGTCCTCGCGGTGCTGGTTGAGCAGCGCACTGGCCTGCGCGAGCGCATCTTCGCTTTCTTGCACCAAGCTTGCACCTGCGGTTTCGGCTTGTGTGAGCGCATCTATGCGCTGGTTGAGCTCCGCCATGGAGCTATCGGACGCCGACTGCGCAATGTTGCGCTGGGCGATTTCTTCGGTGATTTCCTTTGTGCGCCGAGCGATGGCATCGGCTTGCGTTTGCAACTGTTGCCCATGATTTTGCTGCTGCTCGGCTTGCTTGTCCATGTGCAGCAGGGTTTCGCGCTTGCCTGCCATGTCGCGCCGCAAGCTGGAAATTTCCGCCAACACAGCGTCCATTTCGTCCTCAAGTTGTTGCTGTGAATCAGCTGTGTGCGAACGATCCCGCGCAATGCGTTCGATGGCAGCGCTGTTGTGTTCGAGCGTGTTTTGCAGCACGTTGATTTCGCCTTCCTGCCGCAGAGCTTGCTGCTCGGTGTTCGCGCGCACAAAGCGCATTTCGTCCATCTGCCCGGCAAGCTCGTCAATCTGCGCCACCAGCTTGCCAATCTCATCGTCAAAGGCAGCCAGTTCTTGCTGGCAGTTGTCGTATTCCGCCTGCGCTTTGGTGATTTTATGGTCCTGCTCGCGCAGTGCCGCGGTGGACTGCTCAATGGTATGCAACGCCAAGCCGATTTCCAGCTTGCGGCGCACATCTGCCAGCACGAGGAACTTTTCGGCTTTTTCTTTTTGGTTGCGCAGGGGTTCCACGCGGCCTTCCAGCTCCAGCAGAATATCTCGCAGGCGCACGAGGTTTTCCTCAGCCTGTGCGAGCTTCTTCAGCGCAGCTTCGCGGCGATAGCGCGACTGCGAAATCCCCGCGGCTTCTTCCAGCATCTCGCGCCGCTTGTGCGACTGCGATGACACCAGTTCCGCCACGCGACCTTGCCCCACCAGGGAGTAGCCATCGCGTCCCAGCCCGGTGTCCATGAACAGCTCATGCACGTCTTTCAGGCGCACACTTTTGCCGTTGATGAGGTAGTCGCTGTCGCCGCTGCGATACAGCTTGCGCGTGACGGACACATCGTCGGAATCACTGGGCAGACGGCGGTCTTTGTTGTTCAAGTGCAGCGTGACTTCTGCCAGCCCCAGCGCACGGCGTTCCATTGTGCCGCTGAAGATGACGTCTTCCATCCGGGCTCCGCGCAGCTGCTTGGTGGATTGCTCGCCCAGCACCCAGCGCACAGCATCGCTCACGTTGCTTTTGCCGCTGCCGTTGGGGCCCACCACGCAAGTGATGCCGGAGCCGAAGTCCAGCCGGGTTTTATCGGGGAATGACTTGAAGCCGTGAATTTCCAGGGCGGTAAGATGCATGGTATGTCCTTGTCTTGTATGTAGTGTAGTACACCTATTATACCACGAAATCAAGCGCTTGGCAAGCCCTAAAACAGTGCACTACGAAATTGCGCAAACGCACTGGGCAGCGCGTAGTCCCGCGCCAGCTCATCGCGCGTGACCCACACCAAGCCGTCATCATCAAGCGGCGCGCAAAGCGTGAGTTTCCGCGCTGTCATGTGCCACTCAATGTGCGTGAAGATGTGCACAGCAGAACCCGCGTCTTCGTCATGTAACACAAGGGCAGGGGAGAGGTCGAAGGCCTCGGGCAGCTCCCACAGCCCAGCAAGCAGACCAGTCGGCGGGCGGCGGCGCAGCGCAACTTTATCCCCACGGCGCAGGATGAACAGCTGCCTGTGCTCGATGCGCCGCGGCTTTTTCGCGGGCTTCACGGGTAGTTCGTTCGCGAGGTCTTGCAGGTGAGCGATGCAGTCATCATGCCACGGACAGCTCGCGCAAAGTGGTCGCCCACGTGGGATGCACACCAGCGCGCCAAGTTCCATCAGCGCTTGATTGAACACACCCGGCGCATCGCTCGGCATCACCGCCTGCAGGCGCGCGGCGAACTCACGGCGGGTTTGCGGCAGCGTGACATCCGCGTAGTCGCCCCACAGGCGCGCCAGCACACGCAGCACATTGCCGTCGATGGCAGGCGTGGACACGTCAAACGCAAGCGAGGCAATCGCTCCGGCGGTGTAGTCGCCGATGCCCGGCAGGCTGCGCAGCTCTGCTAGGGTGCGGGGCAGCTGCCCGCCATGTTCGCACACGATGACCTGTGCGGCTTTCTTCAAGTTGCGTGCACGGGAGTAGTACCCGAGGCCTTCCCATATCTTCAGCAGGCGATCGTCGTCAACGCATGCTAAGTCGTGCACGGTGGGCAAAACCGCCAAAAAGCGCGCGTAGTAGCCTTTCACGGCTTCCACGCGCGTTTGTTGCAGCATGATTTCGCTTATCCAAATTGCATAGGGGTCGCGGGTTTGCCGCCAGGGCAGGTCACGCTTGTGTTGCGCGTACCAGTTGACGAGCAGGTGGGATTGTTGGTGCGTCATGGTTAGTCCTCGTAGTGTCCTTTGCAGGAAACGATAATGATGGTGTTGTTTTCATCTTGCGTGTACACCAAACGATTTTTTTCATCAATGCGGCGGCTCCAGCCTTTTTGGTAACGCAAAGGTTCAGGCTTGCCGATGCCATCTGCAACGCCGTTGCGGCGAATATCTTTTAGGAGTAATTTGATTCGCTTTTTCGTCTTTCGGTCAATATCATCCCATTCGTCGTATTGCTGCATGGCTTTATCATTGAATAAAAAAGGCATCTTGTAAGTCCTCGTCGTCTTCTATATCGCTGAAATCAATGTCCACTTCGGTTAGCTGACCTGCTTGCACTTGTGCAAACGCTTCATCAAGCATGGTCAAATAAGCCGCGTTGCGTTTAGCTTTTTCCAGTTGACGATAAGTCTCCATATCAAGTATTACCGCATTGCGTTGCGCCTTGCGCGTCACAATCACGGTTTCGCCTTGCGCCACTTGGTCAAGATATTCTTTAAATCGTGCACGCACGGTGGAATAGTTTGCTGCGATCATGTTGCCACCTCCTTGTTGTACAATATATTGTACCATAATATCTTATGCCTGTCAAGCAAAAAAATCCCCCTGCCGCTTGGCAAGGGAACTTTTACAGGCTAGTCATGGCGCTCCTTACATGTGCAAAGTTGGCGCACTGTTGCTCAAATAACTTGCGGGCTGTGCGGCCAGTTCGCTGTCAACCAAACAAACCACATCGCGGCAATGCCCGCCTGCCAAACGCACACGACGCTGCAGCATGGCGCGCGCGTGCCCAAAGAGCTTCGTCTTGTTGCTCACAATGCAGGTCACGGCGTGACCGGTGAGGTCGCAGCGGTAGAGAAACTCGTTGCACTGCGCGCTGGGCACAAACAGCTTGAGCGAATCAACCAAAATGATGTGGTTGTATTGGGAAAAGTCGATGTCGAGCGGTGCCAAACGGATGCCGCGACCCGCAATGGCGCGATAGTACGCGCCAAGGGAATCAATGCCGGGACGTCTTTTGTGGCGCGCGCGCAGCCGGTGAACATCAACGTCATCGTTTGCCGCGGCCTCACACATGGCGCACACGGCGGGGCGGTTGCTGTGATAAATCAGCAGGGTTTTCATGCAGGTTCTCCTTTTCCTGTTGCGCTGCCTAGCCTTCGCAAACGCCAAGCAGCCATTCGGTAATGGTGTCGTACACGAGGTGCCTTTCCGATTCTTGCAGAATTTCGTGCCGCATGCCCGGGAAGGTGCGGCATTTCACGCGGTTGCAGCCGGCCTTGCGCAGGCGGCTGGCGGTTTGTTCTGTGCCGCGCCCGAAGTCGCTCATGGGGTCATCAGCGCCGGACAAAAACAGCATGGGGAACTGGTATGGCATGGAGGTGATCCACCGTTGGCGGCAAACCGCCTTTTGCAGCGCAAAATAGTCCAGCATGCCTTGCGCGGAGGGCGAAAACGCACAATGCGCATCAGCCAGATATTCGTCCACCTTGTCTTGGTCGCTGTTGAGCCAATCTGCCGGTGTGCGCTGCTCAAAGCGTTGGTTGAACGTGCCAAAGGCGGTGTTTTGCAGCAATGGCGCGGCATATTGCTCGCCACGCACCGCAACGATGAGCCTCGCCAGCGCAGTGGTGGCAGGGGCGGCGGGGTTTCGCGTGCCGCTGCCGCAGAATATCGCGCCTGCGAGCACCTTGCTGTTGCGGCGGCAATAATCCCGTGCCAAAAACGAGCCCATGCCTTGCCCCAGGATGAAAATCGGCAGCTGGCGCGGATAAGTGTCGCGCATCAGCTCGGTCATGCGGTGTAGATCGCGCAGCAAGTTTTGGCGGCCGTGTTCTTTGCCGAAAAAACCCGGCAGTTTTTCGTCGCCCGATTGCCCATGACCGGGCAAATCCATTGCCCACACATCAAAACCTGTTTGGTTGAGCGCTTGAGCAAAGTCGGCATATCGCTCGCCGTGGTCGGACAAGCCGTGTATCACTTGCACCGCGCCGCAGGCTTTTCGCCCGCTAAACCAGCAGCGGTAATGCACATCGCCCAACCCGGTGGTGGAGCGAAATGCGCCTTGTGTTCGTTTTATCATCGTGACTCCTGTCAGTTGCTTGGTAATATTATATCATATTCTTGGCGAAATTGGTAGCCCTTGCTGTGCAATTTGCCTATTTTCGTAGCAATGCACAAAAAAACTGGTGCAAAATGGAACGAAAAACGCCCTTCACTTGTCCGTTTCCGCGATTTTCGCGCAAAAATTTGGCAGTGTAAAGGCGTGGGACTTGTCAGGCGCTGTTTCGCACGAAGCCACGACCCTTGTCGAAGCTTGTCACATCGCCGCCGGCGATCATCTGCGCCAGCAAATTCCCCATGGCCGTGGCCTCAACCGGACCTGTAGCAACCTGCTTGCCGCTATATTGCGCGGTCAGTGCGTTGAGGTGACCGTCTTGGCTGCCGCCGCCGATGATGTGGATGGTGTCGTATGTTCGCCCGGTGAGCGCCTCGATGCCGCGTGCCGTTTCGGCGTAGCAACGCGCCAGCCCGTGATAGACGGCGGAAATCACATCCCCCAGCGGCAGTTCGGGCATGCCAAGCTTCTGGCGCACGGCGTCGGTCATGCTAGCGGGCGTGTTGAAGGCTGCGTCGCGCACGTCGAGCTCGCCCACAAAGCTGCTTTCTTGCGCGAGGGCGATCACATGCTCAAAGCGGCGCAGTTGGCGGGGGTGTTCGCGCTTGATGGACTGCAGCATCCACAGCCCCATTATGTTGCGCAACAGGCGGATCTTCCCGTTTGCGCTGCCTTCGTTGGTGAAGCCGAGCGCCCGCGCTTCTTCGCTGCACAGCGCTTGATCCAGCTCGGTGCCCATCAAGCTCCATGTGCCGCTGGAGATATACAAGGCATCGCCAGTATGCGTTTCAAACTCGCGCAATTCTTTCTCGCGGGCCACTGGTGCATCACTAGATGAAATGTATGCGCGCGAACTGCTCGCCGCAGGCGCGGGGCAAGCAGCCACCGCACTTGCCGTATCATGTGTGGCGGGCAGCACCACGCCGCAACTGAAGCCCACCTCCTTGGCGATTTCGGGCTTGAGCTCACCCACTGGCGTGCCGGGCTTGTGCAGCGGCGCAAACAGCTGCTTGGGATAGCCCAGCGCGTCGATGATGCCCCAGTCCCAGTCGCCGGTGGCGGCGTTCACCAGACCCGTGGTGGTCGCCATGGTGTATTCTCGGCGCATTTCGCCCGTCAGCCGCCAATGCAGATATTCCGGCAGCATCAGCATGTGCGCGGCTTTGTTCAAGCGACCGCTTTGCTTGTCGTCCCACAGCTGATAGATGGTGTTGAAGTCATTTTGCGCAATGCCGGTGGCGGCATAGAGCTGCTCGGGCGGCACAACGGCATGCACCGCAGCTTGCGCGTTTGCGCCGCGTGCATCGCGGTAGGCGTGTGCGGGCCAAAGCTCTTTGCCCTTGCTGTCTAGCAGAACATAGTCCACGCCCCAGGTGTCCACGGCGATGCTCGTGGGGACGAAACCTAGGGTGTTGCAGCGGCGCAGACCGTTCACCACTTTTTGGAACAACCGCTCGGCGTCCCACACAAGCTTGCCGTCACGTTCTTCAAAGCCGTTGTCAAAGCGGTAGATTTCGCGCAGCTGCAGCTTGCCGTCTTCCAGCCAGCCCAGCACATGCCGCCCCGACGACGCGCCGATGTCTACTGCGAGGTAATAGTTCATGGTTGCTCTCCTTGTGACCCCCACCGTCACGCTAACGCGTGCCACCTCCCCCAAGGGGGAGGCATCAACTGTGCGGGTTGGATTTAATCAGATGTTTTTCGAGTTTTCAAGTTCTCGAGATAAAATTTACGCAGGGGGCTCTGTGCCTCCCCCTTGGGGGAGGTGGCACGCGTTAGCGTGACGGTGGGGGCAGCATCAAGCCCTCTTCTTATAGATAATCCCCAGCGCAATGCCAGCCAGTGCAAGGCTGCCGCCAAGCGTGATGAGGATCATCAGCGCCTGCACGGGCGCAAAACGCAACGGCGCGGCAGTGAGCTCCTCGCCCGCAAACCGCAGCGGCGCGGGCACTTCCTCTTCTGCGGGGATGACCGTGAACGCCAAGCGGCGCGTCTCCCGCGTGGGCACGGGCAGCTCACGAATGAACTCCAGCTCAAGGGTGAATGGAAGCCGTTGCGTTGGTGCGAAGCTCTCGAACCGCAGGCGCACGGTTTCGCCCGGCCGCAGGGTAATGCGTCTGGGCAGCGGCACGTATAGCTCATGTCCATGCGCGGTGATGTCCAGCAGCGTTACTTCAAATTCCGACAAATTTTGCACCAACAGCAAGTCGCTGTCGCTGTCTGCGAACCCACACACCATTCCCGCAAAGCGCACATTCAAGCCGTCAACTGCTGTGGCGGAATGCCGAAACTGCGGGAAGCGCGGGTCGCTGTGCACGTCGGTGACGGCATCGCTAAACAGCAAATACCGCGTCAACTCGCGTGCATAACGGTCATGCGCAATTTGTCCGTGAAACTGCCCGCAGAAAAACCACGTGTGCATCGGCAGATAAGCGTAAGTCGCGTCGATCAGTCCGTCGGGTGAAACGTGCGGCGATGTGCCCATCCACGGCGCATGCCCGGGTTCGCGCGCAACCGCCCCGGTGGTGGAGCTGGTGTTGATTACAAAGTCGCTGTTGATGTTGCTGCCGCCCACCATGGGCAGCCCGTTGCCCGCTAAAATTGCCACACGCGTGCCGCTTTCTTGCACGCGGCGCAGAATCTCGCCGGCTTGCGGCATGATTTCGTGGTGCATCACGTCTGCGCGGCGAATGATCTCGGCGTGCGCAATGGGGTCAAGCTTGGCATCGCGCAGGCGGGCATAGTGCTCCGGCGGCGTGATATCCCAAAACGAGCCAAAGTGTGTGGCGAGGGGTTGCAGATAGACGCGAAACAGCTGCATGAAAATCGCGCTGAGTTGCGCGGTGTCTACGCGATGAAAGTGCGGCACGAACATCGTTTCGTGCTCAATGTAGGTCATGATGAACCGCAGCAGCAAGTTGGTGTTGAACACAAAGTGGCCGCTTTCCAGCAGGTCAACGGCGAGGTGTGAGCCGCGAATGGCAGGGGCGACGAGGATGACGCGGTCAATGTACCGCGACCCATGCAGGTGCAGGTATGCAAGCGCCTGTTGCCCGCCATGGCTCACCGCGATGATGTTCACGCGGTCGTGCCCGCTGTCTTCCAGCACCTGCGCGATGAACGCATGCAGATGCTCGGCGGTTTGCGTGTGGCTCAGCCGCCAGTCGTTGAAGAACTTGTAGATACTGCTGTGCGGGATGCCCAGGCTGTTGGCGATGGCGCGCTGGTTGCTCTGGTAGGTCTGTCCGCGTTGCTGCATCACGTCCCAGCGGAAGTCCCGCGCGTGCCCCTGCATCGGCCCGGTGGGATACAGCGGCAGACCGTCTGGTCCTAGCGCAATGCTG
>WQRM01000043.1 GCA_009786735.1 Oscillospiraceae bacterium
CGCCAGCGAGGGTCGTCGCGGCGGTCCACAGGGGATAGTCTGGCGAAGGAACGAGCACTTCGTCGCCGTGGTTGAGCATCGCCTGCAACGTGATTTGAATGAGCTCGCTCACGCCATTGCCGGTGTAGATGTCTTCTTCGCACACGTTGGGCACGCCCAAGTTGCGGTGATACTGCGCGATGGCTTCACGCGCTTGTGGCAGCCCCTTGGTGCTGGAATATGGCACACAAGCGGCGGCATGCGTGGTTAGGCTCTGCTGCACCGATGGCGTGGTTTCAAAGCCAAATGCGCCCGGATTGCCGATGTTCAGGCGAATGACATCCACGCCTTGGGCGATGAGTGCGTCGGCTTGGTCGCTGATGCGGCCGCGCAGCTCGTAACGCACGTTCTTTATCTTGTCCGACTTTTCGATATGCATAAAAATTCCTCTTTCTTGCCCTTTTTACCGCTTTTTGAAAAAAAGCGGCGCAAAAAACTTTGGCCGCTTCGCGGTGGTTCATTAAAATGTCATCGCCGAAGGCGACTGAAGTTTTTTTGGTTCTTTTTTTACAAAAAAAGAACAAGAATATTACGCGGCGAAGTTGTCGAAATAGCCTTGCACGAGCACGATGGGCGTGCCTTTGTCACCGCTGCCGCTGACGAGGTCGCACAGGCTGCCGAGCAAGTCAGTGTAGTGGCGGGGGGTGGTGCCTTGCGCGCTGTCGGCCAGTTGGCTGGTTTTGGCGGCGATGGCAGCGCGGACTTCGTCATCACTTTTGCCGGTGAGTTCGTTGTCCAGCAGATACTTGAGCTTGAGCTCGCTGGGCGTGCCGCGCAGCCCGGGGGTGAAGCCCGGCGAAACCACGGGGTCGGCGAGCTCCCAGATGTGTGCCACGGGGTCTTTGAATGCGCCGTCGCCGTAGACCATCACTTCCACTTGCTTGCCGGTTGCGGCGTGCAGCTTCGCGGCGATGTCTGCCACCACGGCATCGCAGCCACGCGGGAACAGCTTGAGGCTGTCTTCCGTGGCTTTGTTCGAGCCCAGCAGACCGTACTGCTCGTGATAGCCGCTGCCGTCCACGGACTCAGCCAGCACGTCATCGAGACCATACACGGTTTGTGCGCCAGCTTCGCGCAGCAAACGCTTGTTGCGCGTGCGCGTGTGAATGTCGCAGCACAGCACGTGCGGGCAGAACTCCAGCACGCGGCGCACGTCGTTGCAGAAGATGATCTCGATGTGGTCGCCAAAGCTTTTGTAGAACTCGGCGTAATCCACACCGGTGTATTCCAGCACGGTGTTGTGCCCGAATTTTGCGCGATACTCCGCTTCGGTGAGCAGGTCGGTGTAGGGGTTCACACCGGCTGCATCAAGGTCGTCCCACGAGATGAGGTGGTTGCCCACTTCGTCGCTGGGATATTGCAGCATGATATAAAGCTTGTCGCAGCCTTGGGCGATGCCGCGCAGTGCCGCAAAGCGGTTGCGCGAGAAAATCGGGTGTGTGGCGGCGACGACTCCGCCCGGGAACTTGCGGCGGATGTCCGCAGCGATTTGCGCGGTGGTGGCGTAGTTACTCTGGGCGCGTGCGACTACAGCTTCGGTGACGGCAACCACGTCGCGGTCGCGCAGGGCAAAGCCTTCGTCTTTTGTGGCGGCGAGCACGCTGTCCACCACAATGGCGGCGATGTCGTCACCGGATTTAATCATCGGCGCGCGGATGCCGCGGGCGATGGTGCCAACTGTTTTCATGCGTTGTCATCCTTTCTCATGCGAGAGTTTATAAGCGTTTGAAAAATTGCGTTGTCCATATCGTATAGTCATTGCTGGTGTAAAAATGCCTCACCGCTTCGGCGTCTTTCGTTGCCGAAGACAGCAGCATATGTTGAAGCCCGTTTTGCCGCGCATCGGCTTCGCATTGACCAAGCAGCACTTTCCCAAGCCCGCGCGAGCGATAATCTTTGCTGATGAACAGGTCGAGCACTTCAACAAAGTCAACCCCTTGCGGGAACACGCAAAATTCGTTGTCGTGCCGCACTTCGGCCATCAGATAGCCAATCACCCGTTGCGCGTCCTTGAGCACATAGCAGTAGGGCGATAGGTCCACGGCGATTTGCTCGGGCGTGCCCGCCACAAAGCCATAGGTGATGTGTTCGGCGGCCCACTCTTGCTGCAGCTGCGCGATGTCGTTGAGGTGCTCTGTTTGCATGGGTTCACAGGTCATGCGTTGTCCTCCCCGTGTATCCAGCGCAGACCGCCAGCCCATTTTTGCGCCGAGTGCGCCAAAATCGCGCGCGTATAGTCGTTCAAGCGGCTGGTGGTGTAGTCATACTGGTGCGCTTCGTTCACGTGATAATTCACCACGCCCACGGATTGATACTGCTCGCCGGTGGTGAAGAAAATGTCGTTGCCGTGTTGGTGGTCAATCAGCGCAGGGTTGTTGTGAATCTCCCACGCGCTGTGGTCGCACAGCACGCCCGCGTTGGCATCCGCCACGCGCCATTTGCCGTTGATGTGCACCTCAACCACTTGGTGTCCGCAGTAAGGAAAGCTCGTGTTGCCGGTGACCAAAATCCGCGCGGGATAGCCCGCCACCTGCAGCAGCACGCAAGCCACGCGCGCCAAGTTCGTGCACCAATAAGTCGTGCGGGCGATGATGTCTTCTTCCGTGCCGCCAAAGATGAGGTCGTGCGTGCTGGTGTTGCAGGGCTCAACCACTTTTTTGCGCACAAAGCGGAGGATCTTCTCGGGTGTTTTGCGCCGCCGCACGATCTTTTCCAGCGCCGGGCGGCTGCCGGGCACCGTAGCCCACCGCCAAGTCCGTGTAGTCGCTGTAGAGATAGGCCTGCGACTCCTCGTCAAGCTTGATCATGCGCGCAAACAGCATGCGGTCAACGCTGCCGGGGGCGTGGGTGTCGTTCTCAAGCATGATTTGATATTGCGGCCCGAATGCCGCCGTGCCGGTTGTCATGCGCAAACCCCTCCCCATTGTCACTCTATTATAGTATAACATATTTTGCATGGGAAGTCAATGTTTTCCTCGCGGCGCGAGATTTCCGTAAATTCCCGAAAACAAGCTGGGTTTTGCGCAAAAATTCCCAAAGACATATCAAGAACAGCAAATCACGAAAACTTTATCGCGGTGAAGCGTTGACTTTTTCGCGCTGTTGCGATAAAATATTCTTGCAGGCAGACGCAGGCAAGCTTTACGAAATGAGGATGTGCGATGAGTAAGCCCAAGCACACGGTGTATTTTTTGGACGAAAGCGGCAAGCTGATTGACGAACCCAGGCGGGTTGCGCATGGCCGTGCCGTCAAACCGCCCAAATTCACGCCACCGCATGGCCGTAGCTTCCATTGGAGCTGCGACACCGCGCGCATCACGCAGGACGTGTATTGCGTAGCCATCACCCACGCTGCTGCGCCGCAGGTTACCCTGGCCGGTACCGCGAGCGCCACGCAGTTTCGCGTGCATGTGTTAGACATGCGCGAAGGGTGTCCTTGCGGCAAGATGTTGCCCTTGGGGAACTGGCGCGCAGGCGAATCCATGACGCGTGAAGATCTTGCCTGCCTGCATCTGCCAAACACCAAGCAACTGCGACCGTTCCGGTTGCATGTGCACAGCAATGTGCTGCTCACACTCACCGACGTAGGTGTGCGCGCGTTTGACCGCCAAACCATGCGTCCTCTGAAAATGATGGAACTGGTGCACAGCGGCACACAAACGCAGCTTGAGGCGGCGTAGCGCGAAGCTTTTGCTACTTTTTTTGCAAAAAAAGTAGCGCAAAAAAACCTAGACTTTTATGAACCCCCACCCTCTGCGTGACAGAGCGTGGGGGTCTTTGTTTGATCAGTAGGTGTTGCCGCGAAGCGCCTGCGCCCCGCAGGGGTGGTTCTTTTTTTCAAAATAAAGAACCGAACAACTCCCGTGCTCGCGCCTCCTCCCCGCGCAGCCACAGCCAGCCGAACAACGCCTCCAGCCCTGTGGCGAGTGCATATTCCTGCGCGGTGCATCGTTGGGGCAGCGTGCCGTGCTTGGCGTTTTTGCCGCGGCGGAACACACCGGCTTCTTCGTCAGTGAGTTGTGGCAGCAGCTGCTTGGCGAGCTCGGCTTGTGCGCGTGCGTTGACCTGCGCGGTGGCGAGCTTGTGCAGCTCACCGGCCGGGCGGTTGGCTTGCTGCAGCAGGCGTTCGCGCACCAGTAGGCTGAACACGGCGTCGCCAAAAAACGCAAGGGCAAGGGGGGAATATTGCGTGGGGTTGGTCATGTTGCACCTCAATTGCGCAGTGATTTTGCCATGAAAATGTCGGGCTTGCCGAAACCATTGGCATCGGGCATCACACCCACAATGGCGAAGCCAAGCTTTTGATAAAACGCCGTTGGGTGACGACCGGGATTGAAGCATTGCAAGTGCTGCGGCAGGTTATTGTACAAGTTCGCGTTCGCGAGGCAGGTCTCGTTTTTTTCATCGTCCGAGCCGCACCAAAGCGTCAGCCCGCCGCGCGTGCGGGCGACTTGCTCGATAGTCTGCACAAGTGCGCGTCCCACGCCTTTGCCCCGCCAATCTTTCCGCACAACGAGGGGATGCAGCTCCCACACATTGCCATCATAAGTCGGCAAAACACCCGCCCAGCCGATGACTTCATCACCGTGCGTGGCTACGAGAATTTCTGGTTCGCCGTCGTCGCAGGGTTGCATGATTTCGTTGATTTCCTGCTGCGCGTCGCCAATGGATTCCCATGCGTGGGGGAACGCATCGTGCAGCAGTTGCGCGGCTTGTTCGCGCTGGGTTTCAGCCAAGTTTTGTATACTAACGATATACATACGAATCTCCATCGCGGAACGCGACTAAAGTTTTTTTGGTTACTTTTTTTTCAAAAAAAGTAACTGCGCTTTCGCCAATTCGCGCATTTCCAGCACGATGTCGCCGTTGGGCTCAACGTAGGTGCCGCGCTTTTGCTGCCCGCGCACGATGACCCGCCGCAGCAAGAACATCACCGCGCCGCCCGCGATTGCACCGGCGAGGATGCACAGCGCAAGCGGGATGCGGGTGTCTAGCCAGCCGCCGGAGCGAAACGGCAGCGTGAACGATAGGTAGAAGTCGCCGCGTTGCAGCAGCTCGGCCATGCTCAGTCCGCCGCCGAAGGCAGGGTATTCAGTGAGATAGCTCTGGTTGACGATGCCGAACAACGCCACCAGCCCGCCGGTGACGGCGCTGCCAGTCATCAGCCCGGGAATGATCGCCAGTGGGCTGCGCATGGCGAAGAGCGGCGCGAACGCCACGGTGAGCTTCATGTTCTCGAAAAACGCGTTGATCGGACCACTGATGGCGAGGTTGAGGTCGTCGTTGTCGGCATGCACGCGCTTGGTGACTTTGCTCAACAGGAACATCGCAAGTGGTGCCCAGCCGATGGTCACAAACGCAGCGCCGTAGATGGTCAGCAGGCGGGCATCGCCTTGTTGCAGGAACGCCGCCGTTGCCACCGCGAACGCCGTCATCGACACCGGACCGATGACATCCAGACCAATCATCAAGCCGAACAAGATGCCCACGAGCACCACGCTGACATCCGCGAGGCTGAGCAGTGGCTCAACCAGCGCAGTCAGCAACGACGCGGGTTGCTGCACGCCATAGTGAATGACCAGCCACGTGAACGCCGTGCTGACCACCGGGATAATCAGCACCAGCACGATGAGGTCAACTTGGTCAAGCAGCGCATGCCAGCTAAGCTTGAGCTTGCGGTGGATATGTTTGTCGCCGGCTTTGAGTTTCAGCGCGTGCCAGCCTGCGTACAGCAGCTTGATGAGCAGCGCGCACAACAGCGCCATGAAGAAATACGTCAGCCAGCCGATGTTCGCGCCGCCGCCATGGTGCAGCGGTGCGGCGAAGTAGGCGTGGTAGACCTCGCCTGCGGCAACGGGTGTGCCCGCGAAGTGCGCGAAGTAAATCGACAGCGCAAGCCCCGGTGCAATGCCCGGCCAGCCCGCGATGAAGTAGCACAGCAGCGCCACCATGGCCACCATGAAGAAATCCGTTGCCCAAAACATGATAAACCACAGGATTGGTTCGTTGGCGGGGTCGAGCGCGCCGAGCATGCCCTGCACGCCCAGTATGTTCTGCACCACAAAGAAAAATCCTGCGCCCAGCGCGCCAAACAGCACCACCAAAAACAGGATGCCCGACGTGCGGTTGATGTGCGTGCGGGTGTCGCGAATCAGTTCCTTTAGCATAAGCAGACCTCATTTCACGAAGATACTGTCTATTATACACCATGTGGAAGCGTTTGTCGAGACAAAAAACAAAAAAATGCTTGCATGTCGTTCACAAGCGTGTTAGAATAAGGGAGTAGATAGAATGCGGACTTTGGAATGAAGGAGTGAGCCGTGACAATTACTGCAATCGTCATTGCACTTGTGCTGCTTGTTTTGTCGGCAATATTGACGTTTTTCATGCACAAAACCAAGAGCAAGCCGAACAGCGTGTTTAAAAAATCCTTGTTTCGCGTCAGACAGATGAGGTTCTTCCCTGTGGTTTCGCTTGCCTATGGTTTTTTGGCGCTGACCATCCTATTTTGTGGGATGTTGATTGTGGATCACACAATAGGGTTTGCGCGATATCATCAAGAGGATCACGCAATGTTTCGTGTGATGCTGGACAGAGTGCCTTATAACTCAAATTTTCCGTTGGTTGCGACACAGCCTCTTGACGAAAAAACGACACCTAGAATTTTGGTGATTGGGGATTCTTTTGTTTGGGGATTTGGAGTGCCCAACATGAATCAAAACTGGTGGCACATCATGGGTGACGAATTGCGCCGCCAAGGATATGACGTTGAAGTGCACGCGTTGGGTTGGTCAGGTACGCAGACGTATGATCACTTGCGTTGGCTGCGTGACACGGATGTTTTAGCGCAATTGCAGCCAGATTTGATTGTTCTGGGTTATTTTCTCAATGACGCTGATTTATCGGGCTTAGGCTATACGATTCATTTTCATGACCCCACCTTGCCAACCGGTAGTCGCAACCGCTATGGTCATGGGTTTTTGCACCCAGTTTTTCCGAGCTTATATTTTTACTTTGACTGGCGGTTGTCGGAGAGATTCAGCCGCACGGAAAACCGTTTTAACAACAGCGAAGATGGTTACACGCCTTGGGCTATGATTGAACGACTCACTGAATCTCCTAACATTGAGCGATTCGAAACCTATGTTGTGCAGCCAATGAGCGAATTGCTTGCGGCGGCAGGGATACCGATGATTGTTATTCCGGTTATTGACGCGCCGCGAGAACTATATGTCTCGAATTTACAAGCTGTAACGCCTTTGTTTGAGCGGGCGGGCTTTGCGGTGTATAACCCATATGATGCGTTTGTAGAATATTTTTCAAGCCATCGTCGTTTACGCAACTATATGCATGCGTCACCAACTGACCCGCACCACGGTCCTGCTTCCGCTTGGTTTCATGGGCGATTTGCCGCTGATGTTTTGCGGCAACACTATTCTCACCTTTTGGGGCAACTGAGCGAATTTGAGCGCGAAAACTTGGTGATTGAAATCAATGACTGGCTACCGCATATGTTGCAGCCACAAGTACTATATAAAAGTGCCACATCGTCGCAGTATACCATTCATTTTCCCGCCGGTGACGCACAACAAGCGTTTTTGGTTTGGCACAGACATATGCGACGCCCATATGTGATGCTCAATTTCCGTTATCCAGTTCGATTGTCCTCCATCAGCATTGAAGGTGAAAACTTGCGCTCAGCGCAGATTTATACATTGGGGCTTAATCTTGACCTCGGGTTTGATGACCAGCGGCCACGGCGCTTGCGTGAGCGCAATGGTGTGTTTTCGGTCAATTGTGGGCGTTATGTCACCTCGCTGCTCATTCGCGCAACCACCGTTGAACACGCAGGCGCGCTTCTAACGCTCACCATCGAAAACCAAGGCGGAAGGGAGGCGTTCTTTTGAAGAAAAACACAGTGATATTGGGCATTTCGGCGTATTATCATGACAGTGCCGCGGCGATTTTACGCAACGGCGAAATTGTTGCAGCGGCGCAAGAAGAACGCTTCACGCGCAAAAAAGCGGATGCCTCGTTCCCGCACAACGCCATTGATTTTTGCTTGCAGCAATGCAGTGTTTCAATTGAAGATGTAGACGAAATCGTCTTCTATGAAGACCCATTGAAGAAATTTGAGCGATTGTTGCAATCGCAGCACTGGGCAGTGCCGAAAAGCATTGTTGCCTTTTTGCATGCCATGCCAAAATGGCTAACCCAAAACTTGTGGATGGAGAAAAACATCGCCCGCGAACTTGGCTTGCCACGCAGAAAAATCCTGTTTTGCGACCACCATCAGTCACACGCAGCCAGTGCGTTCTATCCCTCGCCATTTGAACAAGCCGCTATCCTCACCGTGGACGGCGTTGGCGAGTGGTCAACGGTTGCGTGGGGTGTGGGCGAGGGCAACCATACCTCGCTGCAGCAACACATGACCTATCCCAACTCGCTTGGCTTGCTCTATTCCGCATTCACGTATTATTGCGGCTTCAAAATCAACAGCGGTGAGTATAAGCTGATGGGGCTTGCACCCTATGGGCAGCCTCGGTTTGCAGACACAATTAAACAGCAACTCATTTCTTTGCACGATGACGGCTCATTTACCATGAACCAAAACTATTTTAGCTATACCCACGGCATGCGCACCATCAACCGCAGGTTTGAAGCATTATTCGGGCAAGCTGCGCGCAAACCCGAAAGCGAAATTACGCAACACTATATGGACGTTGCCGCCAGCATCCAAGTGGTGACCAATGAAGTTTTGCTGGCGATGGCCAAGCATGTGCGCGCGCAAACGGGGCAGAAAAACCTGGTGCTGGCCGGCGGCGTGGCGTTGAATGTAGTGAGCATGGGCTTGTTGCAGCGCGAGGCTGGGTTCGAGCACATCTGGGTGCAACCTGCCGCAGGTGACGCTGGCGGCGCACTGGGCGCTGCGTTGTGGGCTTGGCACGACAAACACAAAAACGAACGCCGCCCCACACGAACCGACCGCATGCAGGGCGCGTTTTTGGGGATTGACATCCCACTGAAAAGCAGGGAAGATGACATTGCGCTCAACGCGTTGGGTGGTGTGTGGGAGAATCAGCACGAAAACACGCTGGCACGCAAAGTTGCCGAGCTAATTGCGCAGGGCAAGGTCGTTGGCGTGGCACGTGGCCGCGCAGAATGGGGGCCACGTGCGCTGGGGAATCGGTCAATTTTCGCCAATGCGCAAGATCGCGAAACGCAGTATAAGCTCAACGTAAAAATTAAGGCGCGTGAAGGGTTTCGTCCATTTGCGCCCATGGTGTTGCGAGAAGACGCAGCCGAATATTTTAGCATGCAAGGTGACTCGCCCTACATGCTGTTTACCTATCCCGTGCGAGAAGAACGCAGGCTTAACCCAGCCGGTGATGCCACGGATATTTACGAAAAAGTCAAACAAGTGCGCTCGAATATTCCCGCTGTGACGCATGTGGATTATTCCGCGCGCGTGCAAACAGTGGACGCAAGCAATGCCTTTGCACACACGGTGCTGCAGCAGCTAAAGAAGGAAACCGGTTGCAGTGTCATGGTCAACACATCGTTCAACGTGCGCGGCGAGCCCATTGTGAACACCGCACAGGACGCCTACCGCTGCTTCATGGCAACCGACATGGACTATGTGGTCATCGGCAACCGCCTGTTTGACAAAACCAAGCAAAGGAGACCTGCCAAGTGACTTATCTTGAACAAAATCGCAGCCGCGCAGAACGCGAGCTGGAAAAAAACCGCAGTATTTTTGGGCTAATGGGCGGAACCATTTTGGTGCTGTTTGGGGGCTTAGCTTGGCTGTCAGCAACGCCGGGGAGCATCTGGAGCGCAGTTTTCGTTGGCTTGGTTGCGCTGGGATTTGTGGTTTTTGCGCTTGGTTTGATTGCACCAGCGCTGTTGAAATATCCCTATAAAGCGTTTCGCGCTTGGGGGAATTTCATGGGCAAGGCAGTGTTTTCAATTATACTGGCGGTCATTTATGTTGTGTTTGTTTTTCCAGTTGGATTATTGCTGCGCAACAAGCGTGGTGAATCGGGATATGCAGCTTGGCAACAGCCATCATCGTGCTCACGTTCAACGTTTTGTGACATTGCGAATATCGAAACCTCAAATATCGCCTCAACATCCTATCTAGGCATTATGCATCGTCTGCTCTGCGCCTTCGTTGCCAATAAGCAGTATGTTTTGATTCCCGTTGTGGTTGTGTTGGTGTTGCTGGGTTTGGTTTTTTTCTTCATTTCAAGCAATGTTGTGACAGCATTTGTATACGCGATTTTTTGACGCATGCAAAAACGCATTAACCAAGAAGGACATCACCTTCCATACACAAACGCGCGCAGCAAGCGGGCATTTTCGGCATAGTTGGGCGCAACCACAAACTGCCGGTTGCGGGTTTCGTTGCGAAACGTGCCGGGGGCGGGGATGCGGTGCTCGGCAACGCGATAGACAGCCAGCAGCGGCGCGCTTAGCGCAAGCGACACCACACGCGCGTGGCTGATGCTGGTGTATACACCGGGCAGACCGTTGAACACCAGCGGCACAAGCAAAAATGGATTTCGCCGCACACGCTGCAGTGTGGCATTCATCACAATGCGCTGGCGTCCCG
>WQRM01000044.1 GCA_009786735.1 Oscillospiraceae bacterium
GGCGAGCTCTGCGGCGCAAATGAGCAGCGGTGCAACCGCCAGCAGATGCACGCCCGCCATGGCGACCAATGATTGCACGCCCGCTTGGGTGAAGGCGTCTAATCGGCGGCCAAGCATGTGCTCGCGCACGATGTTGGTGAAGATGTCGAGCACGGCCGGGGTGAGTTCACTTTCGCAGCGCACTACGCGGCTTTTGACCGCCCCGTTGCTCGCCTGCAGCGCAAGCATCGCCATGGTGCGGCTTAGTGGCGCGATTTCCACACGCTTCACGCGGACTTCCACGCCCGCAGCGGGCACACACAGTGCCGCACACGCGGTGAGCTCTGCGAGGAGCTTGCCGGCGTTCTCCAGCAGGCGCTCCGGTTCGCGGGCACGGTCGCGCAGTTGCGATTCGAGCCGCGCGCGCTCTTCGGGCAGCAGTTCGCGCTGGGGCAGCAGGTGGTCGATGTAGTAACGATAGCCCTGCGGCGAGGGAATGCGTCCGGCGGAGGTGTGTGGCTGTTCGAGATAACCTGCTTCAACCAGCTGCGCCATTTCGTTGCGGATGGTGGCAGAGGACACGTCGTCGGGCAGCAGTTCCATGAGCCGTTTGCTGCCCACGGGCTCGCCGGTTTCGTTGTATAACTCCACCACGGCCGCCAAAATGCGCTGCTTGCGATGGCTGGTCATGCTCTTCCCCTCCCCAAACCTCATGAGCCTCCCCCTTGGGGGAGGTGGCGCGAACGCGCCGGTGGGGGCAATCCCTCCCCCACACTTAGCACTCAAACCCTGCGAGTGCTAGCCTATCTACTATCATACCCGCAAACGCGCGATTTGTCAACGGCTTAAATGTAAAGCTTTTGTGAAATCTCGTTCACATATCACCATTTCACGCATTTTCAACAATTCCCCGCCACATACAAGACCGCAATCACCAGCGGCCAGTCCATCCCACGCGACAGCGAGAGGTAACCCACACCCGCCGCCATCGCAAACAGCACAACCAGCGAAACCGCCAGGCTGATATTCGCGGCGGTGGGCTCTTGCAGGCGGCGGCAAAGGGCGTAGTAAACCGCCCGCCCGCCATCAAGCTGGCGCACAGGCAGCAGGTTGAACACCGCAAAGCCCAGGTTGATCAGCGCAGCATCCGTCCAGCCAGCGGTGTAGCACAACACCGCAAGGGTGATGCTCACCGCAGGGCCTGCAAAGGCGATGATGATCTCCTTGCCAAAGCTTAGCCCAAGCCCCGGCGGGCATTCGATGCGCACACCGGCGGCGGCGAAGCACACGCGGTTGGGTCGCGCGCCAAAACTGAGCATTGCCGCAAGATGCCCAAGCTCGTGCAGGGCAGCAAAAAAGAGCCCCAACCCGATTTTCTCGGCCATGTTGAGGCTCAAGCACAGCACCACCATGCCCACGAAGTACACGCTGACGCTGACGGGCGTGCGGCGTTTGCCCAGCTTAATCGTCATGTTCGTCCGTGGGCAGCTCGTCGTAGTCGTACTCATACTCGTATTCATAGTCTTCGGGCTGATTTTCATCTGTCTCAACCGCTTCGTCAAGCCTATCGTCCGGCTCGCGGTGCGGTGCAACCACGTAGATATCCTCGCGCAGGTTGCCAAACACGCTGCCCACAGCCGCCCACACCTCGCGCACCGACATATCCGTCTGCATCACGGCGCTGTAAGTCCGCTGCAACTGGCGATAGATGTTGGGCATCGCCCCGCGCGCCAGCAAGAGCATCAGCAACAGCGCCACGCAGGCGATGCCTTGCACCATGAGCACTTTGGCAAAGCCGTTTCTGGGGCGCTCGGCGAAGATGTCTTCGTCGTCGTCCACTGCGGTTTCGTAGCCAGCCGCCACGCGCTCGCTGCCGCGAATTTGCCGCCGCGCCTCGCGCTGGGCGCGGATTTCTTCGTACCGTGCGTTGTTGTAGCTTTCCATACTTTATCCACACTTTCCGTTTGTACTGTTACAAGCTATGCGCACGTCCTTAAAAACATGTTGGACTTACACCATAACTTTGCTTCGCGCATACAATGTGGTGAGTTATTTTGCTTACTTTTACATACAAGGAGATATATTTATGAATCCGTTTAGCGACTTCGAGCAACAAATAGAGCCGCAAAGCGACATGCAATTCCGCTACCCCAACTTTGATTTTGCCAGCGGTGGCTGCTGTGACACCTGCAACGGCGGCACCGGCGCAACCGGTCCGCAAGGCGAGCCCGGACCACAGGGCTATCCCGGTCCAATGGGCCCGCAGGGTTATCCAGGTGAAACTGGTGCGACCGGCGAAATGGGCCCGCAAGGCTATCCCGGCGAAACTGGCGCGACCGGCGCAACCGGCTATACCGGCGCGACTGGCGCCACGGGTGTCACTGGTCCAACCGGACCGGGCTTTGAGTGCGTGGAAGAATTCCATGCATATGTTCTGCAGGCCGATGGCACCATTGCGGTGATCGACCAAGAAACCAATGCGCAAGTAGACACCATTGCAGTGCCCAGCATTACATTCACACAGGACATTGCCTCAAATGCGGCAAGCAATGAGCTGTACGTGGTTGGTCAAAATCTCTTGGCAGTGATTGACACCACAACCGGTGAGGAAACACAAACGATTCCCATTGCGGCTACCCCGATTAGAGTGACGTATAACGCAGTCACCGACAGAATTTATGTGCAGAGCAGCCCCAGTGCGTTGATTACCGTGCTTGACGGCACAACCAAAGCAGAAGTTTCTGCGTTCACAGGCATCGAAAACCTTGTGGTGGACACCAACACCGGCAATCTATATGGTGTTTCTTCAAACCTAAACCTAGTCGCAATTGATGGACAAAGCAACGACGTTACCGATACAATACAGAGCAGCACAGGGCTAGGCTACTCCCAGGCTAACATGGTGTTTGACGCATCGCGCAACCGCCTGTATGCCGTCAGCCAACAAACCATGGATGTCATCGACACCACAACGAATACGCTCATTGACGCGTTCTCGCTGGCCGATGCGCCAGGCGACTTCATGCAGTTTGCCATCGACCCTTCTCTCAACATCCTCTACGTTGCCTCCACTGAGTTGCATTTGCCGGGCGGTTTTGAGGAAATCTGGGTTACCACCTATGACCTCAACACCAACTCCGTGCTGTACAGCACCAGCTTGGACACACTTACCGGGGCGTTCTTGATTGCGGTTGACGATGCCACCGGGCAGTTGTTTGTGTACAGCTGGCCTAACTTGCGAATCTATCAAAGCAATGAGAACGGCGCGCTAGAACCCGTGGGCAGTGTGCCGATGTCCAACGCAATGGGTGTTGCGTTTGTGGAAACCAACACCTGCCCGCGCGGTGCAACCGGCCCAACCGGTGCCACCGGCGCGACCGGTTATACCGGACCAACCGGACCAACCGGCCCGGGCATGGGCTGCGCCATGCTGTCATACACCTTTGTGGCAGACGGCGACACCATCACCATGATCAACCCGTTGACCCACGAAACCAATGTGGTCACTGCGCCATTCCCCGTTGCCTACATGGCTGTTGATCCCGAGCTGCGCAAGCTCTACATCGTCTCGGCAGACGGACAATTCGCCGTGTTCGACGAGCCCACGCGCACCTTCACCGAGCTAGCACTATCAGCCTCCGATGCAACTGCCATTGCAGTCAACCGCAACAACCACAAGATTTACGTCACCTCGCAGGAAAGCAATCTCATCAGCATCTTCAACGGCTACACCGGGCAGTTCCTCACGTCCATTTCCATTTTCCGCCCCGGCTACATCGTCATTAACCCCGAAACCAACATCGCCTACGTCTCCACCGCCTCCGGTTTGCAGCTGCTCAACACCAACTCCGACCGCATCATCGGCAGCGTGGACAACACCTTCAACCTCACGCGCATGACCGTGAATTATTGCGCAAACAGGATTTTCGCCATCGATGGCGGCACCGGCATCGCAGTCATTGATGCCAAGTGCAACGCGATCTGCGCGCACATCGACGTGCCAGAAGGCGTGAGCAACATCGTGGTGAACCCCCGCCTTGCGCTGTTGTATGTCGTCACCGCCGACGGCAGCGCTGTGCTCGTTTACGACACCTGCAACTACGAACGCGTCGGGCAGCTGGATCTGCCCCCTTCGGCGCAAATCAACGGCATCTCCATTGATCTGCCCAACCATCTGCTGTATCTGACCGATGCTTCGGGCGCAAGCTTCGTCTTTGTGCTCGACGGCGGCACCAACGAGCAAACCGGCTTGATGCCCGGCGTGATCAACACTGGCGGCGTGGTCACCATGGCATGCAACCCGCCCTGCAACACCAACCCATGCTGCGGCAGAGCCCCCTCGCCTGCCCCGCCACCGCTGCCCAATGATGACTTCTTCGTCCGTGCCTTTCCGACCTCCTTCATCTTGCCGGGTGGCACCGTTTGGCTCGAAATCCTGTTTAACGATTACTACGGCGCGTATGGCGCAGGCGTCTCACTGTTCGTGGGTGATTACCAAGACTTTGACGAAGTTGAGGGTTTGTCCGCAACGCCTGCACAGGGTATGTTCCATACGTTGATGCCGGGCATCCCTGAAGGTTTGGAAACGCTGCACAACCGCTATGCGCAGCCACCGACGCACGACGTGGTGCAAGCCCTTGACATTGAGCCGCAAGCCGCAAGCGCCTGCACCTTCGTCTGGGAACTCCGCAACCATACTTCCCCAGACACCACGCTCACACCACTTGGGGAAAGTGCCTTTGTGGTCAGTGGCATGGACGAATATGGGCCCATTGTTGTGCGCGCAACATGCCTAGAAACCGGGCGTTACCAAGAATCCATCATCCGCGTGCAACCCACCATTACAATCGCAACAACCGAAAACTCTGTATACGCAGGCGAAGAACTGCCGATCTCTGCCACCGTGGAAAACGGCAATGCCGCCGAATTGACGTGGAGTATCATCAGCCCACATGCGGCGGGCACTCGCATCTCCCCGAGCCATGGTGCCAATGTCGCTCTTATCGTTGCGCCCAACGAAACCGCAACCAGCCTCCACATCGTTACACACATGCCTTCTGGTCCCGGCGGTGCCGGCGTGTTCATCGCCGTGCTGCAACCGCCCGAGCCCACCATTGCGCTCACCCCTGACAGCGAAACGATCACCGCCGGCACGGGCGTAACAATCGTTGCCGATGTGCAAAACGGCGACTCTTCGCAGCTGTCATGGATTATTCTCACGCCACATGTTGCGCCAAACACATTCCTCACGCAAAGCAACGGCGATTCTACTGCTCTTTTCGTTGACACCAACGAAACTGCGCCAAGCATCACTATTCGCGCATGGTTGGGCAGCGGCGGCGAAAACATCATTCGCGATGTCACCATTTTTGTTGAGCCGCAAACTGCCTATCCCAACAGCATCGACGTCACCGCAACGCCCCCAGAGGGCGTGCGTGCGGGAGCCGTGACCCTGCAAGCCATCGCCGACCAAGGCACTGCGTTCTTGTTTGACAACTTGCACTGGTCACTGCGCGAACCCCACAACTTTGGCACACAGCTTTCTTCTGACACCGGCGATTTCATCCTGCTACACATCGATGCCAACGAAGCAGCACCGTCCCTTGTGGTTGACTGGACGGCGACCACACCGCTCCAAACCTTAAGCGGCACGACGGTAATTCCCATTGATCAACCAGCCAGCCTCTTTGAGATCATCGCCAGCGAAAACCCTGCCGCCCCCGGCAGCGGCATCCAGCTGTTCGCCGACACTTCCTGCGACCAACTCACATGGACGATCGAACACCGACAATCCGGCAACACATGGCTTGACACTGTGTCCAACAACAACACCATATACTTGTACATTGGTGCAGACGAACCCGGTCCGGTCATCGTGCGCGCACAATGCGACGACGGCAGCGGCTATGGCGAAATCACAGTCTATGTCGAAGAGCCCGAAGCGCTCTATCCCACCAGCGTTTCCGCGCTCGCCAACCCCGCCGAAGGCGTGCCTGCCGGAAATGTATTGATACTCGCCATCGCCGACCAAAACCCTGCTTTTCTAACGGATAATCTGCACTGGACTATTCTTGAGCCGCGCGCGCCCGGCACACTGCTTTCGCGCTCAACCGGCAACGCCCTCACGCTGCACATTGATGCCAACGAAACCGCCTCTTCCCTTACGCTGGAGTGGACGCTCACCACGCCAACCCAAACGTTGAGCGACACATTGGTAATCCCCGTGCAGCAACCACCCGAACCGCTCGTCATCACCGCCACCTCAAACCCCGCTTTGCCGGGCGAGCACGTTGAACTGCACATTGAGGGTGATTGCGTTTCAGAATGGGCGATTGTTTCGGGTTCACTGGCTGCAGGCACACAGCTGTTCCTTCAAGATCAACCGTGGAACTACAACATTCTGATCATCGGCGAAAACCAACGCGAGCCCATCGTTGTGCGCGCGACGTGTGAGGCTGACGGCAACTATGGCGAAATCACCATTACCGTGCAGCAGCCAACAGAGCCGCTAGAGCCTGCCATCATCGCCAGCGCAACGCATGTGCCCCCGGGAAGCGTGGTTCAGTTGGCAACCAATCTCGGCTGCGCCGCCACATGGTGGATGGAAGGTCCAAGCAGCGGCACGCTTGAGCATTCTTGGGTGCCGGTCACGCACAACACGCTTCATATCGGCTCTTCTGTGGATGAAAGATTCGTCATCTATGCAAGTTGCGACGGCCATAACGTGGAGATCGTAATCACCACCGGTTATGGTGAAGCACCATTGTATCGCCTCACCGGCATCACCGCCAGCACCACCACCGCGCATCCGGGCGACAATGTTGAGCTGGACTCCGTCGGCATTTGCCCCCCCGTCAACTGGGAAATCGTCGGCTCGCGCCATGCGGGAACCACCCTTGAATTCCTTCAGAACTCACCGGTCAACACCCTGCGCATCGCCCCGGCAGAAACCGTCGAGTCCATCACCGTGCGCGGAACTTGCGTCCAAGACGGCAGCACCGCCGAAATCACCATTAATGTGACTCAATATCCCAACTGGATCTCCGTGAATGTGAATCCCCGAGATATCCCGCTTGGCGGAACGGCTTTGCTGCAAGCAACCGCTGATCAAGGCGATTTGAGCGACCTGCTGTGGGAGTTAAGTGGTGCTTCGGATCCCTTCACAAGTCTATCTGACATCACCGGCGAACAGGTAACGCTCCGCATCGGTCCTTCTGAAAACCCCGACCTCTGGGTTACGTGGACACTCAACACACCAAGCCAAACCTTGATGGGCTCAGAAGCAATCTCCGTCAACCAAAGCATTTCTGCGGTGCAAGCGCCTCTCGATGGCCTGCTACCCGGAAATCAACACTTGCCACCAACGCTGCCCATCCAGCCACGTAGCCAAGTCGCACCGCCCGCTGCACCCGCGCCGCGACCCCAGCCGCGCGTCACACCCGGGCTTCCCGCGCACCATCTCCAGCCCCACATGTTCATCTCCGACGGCGGCTCGGTGTATTACTACTAAAGTAGACCAACAGTCACACATCCCCTGGCTCTCAATCGAGGGCTGGGGGCTTTTTTGTTTTTTGACAAACAACAAAATCCCCGCCATTACTGGCGAGGCGGGTTGTTTATTCAATGGGACTCGTGGTTTTGCAGTGTTTTTGGATAGAACACAGCGAAGCGACCGAGCCCCACCGCAGGTGGTGGTGGACGATAACGGACTTGAACCGCTGACCCTCCGCACGTCAAGCGGATGCTCTACCAGCTGAGCTAATCGTCCATGCCTAAACTATATTATACAACATCGCCGGACAAATTGCAAGTGTTTTTTGCGAAAAAATAAATTTCTTGCGTGCGAGGCGCAAATGTGGTAGAATATAGTATGCAACATTATTTCACCAACAACGACAATCTGCCCAACGACCTACGCAGCTTCGCGTACTATTTCGGCGGGCACGCGCTGCAGTTTACATCAAACAGCAGCACGTTTTCGCATGGGCACGTGGACCCGCTCAGCCATCTGCTCATCAACACGATGCCTGCGCCGCAGGGCAATCTGCTTGACCTCGGCTGCGGCTGGGGCGCAATGGGCATTTCGCTGTGTAAAGCTTATGGGCTTTACACCACCCTCGCGGACATCAACCCCCGCGCGCTGCACTGCGCCGAGCTCAACTGCCGCCAGAACGACGTGGACTGCACCATCGTCCAGAGCGACTGCTTCGCCAACATCACCGGCACGTTTGACCTCATCGTGCTCAATCCGCCCATCCACGCCGGCAAAGACGTGATGTGGCGCATGTTCGACGGCGCAGCGGAGCACCTGAACCCCGGCGGGCGCTTTTACATCGTGGTGCTGGAAAAACACGGCGCGAAGTCCGCCATGCGCAAGCTCACGGAGAGCTTCGGCAACTGCGAGGTGCTACACAAAAAGAAAGGCGAGTACGTGCTGTCATGCAAGCGCTAGAAACACGCAGACTGATCCTGCGCAAGTGCGGCTTTCGCTACTACCGCGACACAACGCACGAATCGAAACAGCTAGACAAACCCATCGACGCAAAAGATTACATCATGACCAAAGAGGACTATGAGAACTACTTTTGTTCTTGATATGTAGGGCGTGTCTTCAAATCGTCAACATGGCTATCGTCAGCATGTAGGGGCGGCGGGTGCGCCGCCCGAAACCTTAATATTGCCATATTTTTATCCCCGGGTGGCGCGCCCGCCACCCCTACAGGTTGCGATTTTCTTCAAATTTGTCCAATTTGCGCATTTGAAGATACGCCCTAGGGGAGATGTCGCGCAGCGACAGAGGGGGTTCGCAAAAAACACACCAATACCATTGTCTAAAAGAGCCAAAAATTAAGCAGAAAGCCCCCGCTCCCTGCGTCGCGCAGGGTGAGGGAGGACAACAAACATGCAAAACCCTGCCGTAAAAAAAATCGCCCCGTTCATCCTGTTGAGCACCTCACTGATGTGGGGTTTTTCGTTCATCGCCCAGGTGGAGGGCTCGCGCGCCATGGGACCCATGACCTTCATGGGCGGGCGCTTTGTGCTGGCAGCGCTGGCGCTCATCCCGCTGATTTTCCTCTTCGAGCGCCGCCAAAAACTCCCCAACGAGCTCAAGCTCACCCTGCTGTACGGCTGCATCATGGGCGTGGTGGTGTTCATCGCGGGCAACCTGCAGCAAGCGGGCATCACCATGACGCAAGAGGCTGGCAAAGCGGCGTTCATCAACGGGCTTTACACCGTGCTCGTGCCGATTTTCGGCATCGTGCTGGGCAAAAAGCCCACGCTGTTCACCGCGTTGGGCGCAGCGTTTGCGATGGTCGGGCTCTATCTGCTGAGCATGGGCGACGGCTTCGGCGGCATCGAAACCGGCGATCTGCTCATGATGGCAGGCACGATTTTCTGGGCGATTCACATCATGAGCATCAGCGCGTTTTCGCCCAACGTGCAGCCGCTGCGCCTCACCTTCGTGCAGTTTGCCGTCACCGGACTATTGAGCACCATCGGCATGTTCATGTTCGAGCAACCGGAGGTCGCGCAGTTCAGCGCAGGGCTGTGGCCGCTGCTCTACGGCGGGCTGATCGCCTCCGCCGCGGCATACACGTTGCAGATGTTCTTCCAGCGCCACGTGGACGCATCCAAAGCCGCCATCATCTACTCCATGGAGTCGCTGTGGGCAGCCGTGGGCGGCTTCTTGCTGCTCGGCGAGGTCATGCAGCCGCGCGGCTACATCGGCGGCGCACTGATGATTTGCGCCATCATCCTCTCGCAAATGCAAACGAAGCGTTCTTTTTTGAAAAAAAGAACCAAAAAACTTTAGACCGCTTCGCGGGGGATTTTTAATGAATTGTGTAGGTGTTGCCAAAGGCTCCACCGCTTGCGGGGGAGCTGGCACGCCGTAAGGCGTGACTGAGGGGGCGGAATAAAAAATCACCAGCCCTGCAATCTTTGGCATGGGCTGGTTTTTCATCTATTATCATAATCGCCCACCGCGAAGCGGCACAGGTTTTTTGGGTCACTCTTCCAACTTCAGCACCGCCATGAACGCCTCTTGCGGCACTTCCACGCTGCCGAACTGGCGCATGCGTTTCTTGCCCTCTTTTTGCTTTTCGAGCAGCTTCTTCTTGCGGGTGATGTCGCCGCCGTAGCACTTGGCGAGCACGTCTTTGCGCATCGCACGGATGGTCTCACGCGCGATAACCTTCGCGCCAACCGCCACCTGCACGGGTATCTCAAACATCTGGCGCGGCACATGGTCTTTGAGTTTTTCAGCGATTTTGCGCGCGCGCGCCTGCGCCTTGTCCGCGTGGATGATGAACGACAGTGCGTCAATCACGTCACCGTTGAGCAGCACATCGAGCTTCTGCAGCTTGCTTTGGCGATACTCCAGCATCTCATAATCAAACGACGCATAGCCGCGCGTGCGGCTCTTCAAGCAGTCAAAAAAATCATAGATAATCTCGTTGAGCGGCAGTTCATAGTGAATGTCTACCCGCTCGGGCGTCACGTAAGTCATGTCGCGAAACACGCCGCGGCGCTCCTGGCACAAGTCCATGATCGCACCCACATACTCCGTCGGCGCATAGATGTGCGCGCTGGTGAAGGGCTCTTCGCTGCTGGCAATCTTCATCGGGTCGGGGTAGTGCGTGGGGTTG
>WQRM01000045.1 GCA_009786735.1 Oscillospiraceae bacterium
GCAGGCAATCCTGGTCCTGCTGGCGTTGCAGGACCTCAAGGTCTCACCGGTCCTCAAGGTCCCGCTGGTCCTGTCGGACCTCAAGGTCCCGCGGGTCCTGCAACTGGGGTGCCCGGTCCCGCAGGCCCTCCCGGTCCAGCTGGTGGCGGTTCAATTGCAATTCCCAACAGCAACCTCAACGAAGTCCGCGTAGAGGGTACATACCGCGTTACCGTTGCCACCACCAACAGTCCATTGCCAACCGGCGTGAACGAGCAGTCAGCCGTGTTACGCGTCATTTTGGCTGCAGCAACGCGCATCAAGCAAATCCTCCACTACGACAACGGCAGAACCTTCGAGCGTCATATACGCACCGCATCATTTTTACCCTCGGTCTGGCGTGAAATCCCAACGGCCGCTGCCAACGGTCGCGCCGAGTGGATCACACCACATGGCATTACCTTTGCCCCGGGCTATTTTAACCGCGACGGTCTCACGCGGATTTCGCGCGACCCCTTTGGCATGGTATACTTGCACTTGACCATAGTCAGGGGCACAGTAAATGGTATGCATCTCTTCCCAACAACCGGCGGGACATTCATAGTTGCCACGTTGCCGGTGGGCTTTCGCCCGCACACCCCAGCGACCTTCGCCGGCGCCTACATGGATCGCATAGAGCCGGAAGAAAACGGGGGAAGATTGCTCGCCCCGGCTATTCCTGTGACCATTAACGCCGCAGGACAGGTGCTAATCATGCCCACAACAACCGCAAACGCCACATCGTTTGATTTGTGTATCGCCTTCAGGGCACAGTAGTGCATCGCGCCAAACCAATTGGATAAAAATCCCCATTGTGCGGCAAAAATTTGCCGAAAGATGGGGATTCAACCTTTTAACGCCCGAATGCGCTCACTTTTTTTGGCGAAAGGGGTTGACTGCAGCGCGTTAATGGTGTATTGTGATAAAGCGACCTACAAAAGAAAGGACGAAACAACCCATGTTTAACATAAAAACCCGCAAGACAGCATCCGCAGCGCTCATCTGCCTGTTTCTGGCTGCACTGCTGGTGATTCCCGTTGCCGCGCAGCAAACCGTCAACAGCAGCAGCTACAATGCCCAAGTGCTCACCACAGTCACCACGCGTACGCGCGTCAGCGGCTTTTCGCAGCTCTATCAAGAAACGGTCAACGGCGCTGTGCAGTTTGTGTGGGGCGTGGGCAACACCGTGATGCCCGCAGCATACCACGACGGCACACATTATCTCGCGCTAATGGACTCCGGTCTGTTTCTCCCCATCGAGCCCGCTAGCCCCCTGGATCGCTTTGTCTTTGAGCAAGGCTTCCGCTGGTACGGCCCCGACGGCATCTTCGGCACGCAAGACGATCGCATGTTCACCCTAGAGCATGTCATGGAAGACCTCGAAGAAGGTCTGGACGATGAATCTGCGGCAGCCTGGAACGCCATCGGTATGGTTATCCCCGACTGGCCGCTCATTGAACGTGCCAGCATGGGCGAAACCAGCAGCACCACAGAAGGCAACGACGACAGTAACGATAACGACAATGACAACGATACCGGCAATGACAGCACGAATGATGACAACGACGAAGATGACGACGCGCTGGGCACTTCCCCTTCCTCCACGCCCGGTTTCCCGCAAACGGGTTTTACCCTCACGCCGGGTGCCGTGATTGCCGCGTTGATTCTCTCCGCCGGCGCAGGCTACGTAGGCATTGCCTACGCCAAAAAAGTCAAAGATGACAAAGCCGAAGACGCCGCCTAACTTAGCATTCTTCATGTCCCATGTGGACTTCTCCTCCCCCTTTATCCCCGCTGCTTTCCCCTAGCAGCGGGGGTACCTCTATCTGCGCGCACCCGTTTGGCATTGCCGAGCGGTTTTTTCTTGCATTTTTTCCGCAAGTGTGATAAAATAGGAAGGGAAAACGCAACGCAAGGGAGAAAGAGTATGAATACATCCTCCATCGTTTGCCCGCACTGCAAACAGTCCATCGAAATTTCCGATGCCTTTCAACACCAGATTGCCGAGCAAGTTGAAACGCTGCGCAAACAATACGACAACGAAAACCGCGAGAAAATCGAACAAGCCGTGCAAAAAGCACGCAGCGAAGAACGCATTGCCGCAGAAAAACTCCGCCATCAAGCCAAAGACGCACAGGACAACGAAAAACAGCTGCGACAAACGCAAAAAACGCTGCTCGAAGAGCTAAGCCAAGCGAAGAAGGCACAAGCCGACGCCGAGCTCGCCGCCCGCAAAGAGCTCCTCGCCAAAGAGCAAGCCATTCGCGAGGAAGCCGCTAAGCACGCCGCAGAAGAAGCCAAAACCAAACTGCAAGAACAAGAGGCAACCATCGGCAAGCTGCGCGAACAGCTCACGGACGCAAAACGTGTTGCCGAGCAAGGCTCGCAGCAGCTGCAAGGCGAGGTGCTCGAGCTAGACATCGAGCAAGGTCTGCGCAGCAACTTCCCCTACGACACCATCGACGAAGTCAAGAAAGGCGAGCGCGGCTCAGACATCCGCCAAACTGTCAACGAGCCGTTCTACCAAAACTGCGGTTTGATTTTGTGGGAGTGCAAAAACGTCAAAGCCTACCAAGAAAAATGGCTCAGCAAGCTGCGTGAAGAACTGGTGGCAGAAAAAGCCCAAGTCGGCGTGATTGTCTTCAATGGCGGCGATGACTTCAAGAAGCTTGCCGATAACATTTGGCTCGTCAAGCCGCGTTACGCCATGATACTTGCGGCTGCGGTGCGCGAAGGCTGCGTCAAAGTGGCCATTGCCAACCGCAACGCGCAAGGCAAAGACGTAAAAACGGAGATGATCTACAACTACTTAACCAGCGGCGAATTTGCCAACCGAATCCGATATATCGCTGAGTCTTACGACGAAATGACGAACCTGCTGGCGCTGGAAAAAAAGCAAACGCAAAAACGCTGGGCAGCGCAAGAAAAAAACATCCAAAAAGCCATGAGCAGCGTTTTCGGCATGACCGGCGATTTGCAAGGCATCGCAGGGCGCGAAATCCTCGCCTTGCCCGCCATTGAAGATAACGACGAAACAACACAGGAGGCACCATGAAAATCATCCCCCCCTCATTCGAGTTTGAACCCATCTGCGGCAACGACATCCTGCGCAAAATCGAGCGCGCCGGTCGCGTGTGCTACAAAAGCGAAGACAAAATCACCGAAACCTCAGCGCAGAAGTTCGTGGCTGTGCTCATCAAACATGGGCATGAGTCCGTGCTCGAGCACGCGCAAATCACCGCCCGCGTGGTGTGTGACCGCGGCGTGACCCACGAGATCGTCCGCCACCGCCTCGCGAGCTACAGCCAAGAGAGCACCCGCTACTGCAACTACGCCAAGGGTGCGTTCGGCAGCGAGCTCACCTTCATCAAGCCCTGCTTTTGGGCGGAGGATTCCCCCCAGTTCGCCCTGTGGCGTGACACAATGCAGCACATCGAGCAGCAATATCTCGCCTTGGTGCAGGCCGGTGCCACCGCCGAGCAAGCGCGGTCCATCCTGCCCAACAGCCTCAAAACCGAGATTGTCATGAGCCTCAACCTGCGTGCGTGGCGGCACTTTTTCAAGCTGCGTTGTGCCAAGCAGTCACACCCACAAATGCGCGAAATCGCCTGTGCGATGCTGCAAGCCATGCAGCAGGCCGTGCCGGTGGTGTTCGACGACCTGTAAGCGCTTGCATTTTTTGCAAAAAGCGTGTATAATAGTATTGAGGTGATCATAATGTCAAGAACTCCGCAGCCCAAAACATTAGAGCGTATGCTCGATCAACTGGACGAAATGCGCATTTTGCTCATGCTCGAAGAAAGTGACCGCGATGTCGCCGAGGGCAACATGATTCCCTTTGAGGAAGGTTTTGCGAGATTGTTTGCGTCGTTGGCGCTCACCGCTTAAGCCCACGGCCTCGGGCCGCTTCACGCGTAGGGGCGAGCTTTGCTCGTCCGCGCCTCTTCATCTCACTCCGCACAACCCGCAACCTGTAGGGGCGGCAATTTTGCCGCCCAGGCATAAATACTGGCTTAAGATATTATCCCGGGCGGCGGGCGCGCCACCCGAAATCTTTAGCATCCACTGCACTTAATCTTAACATAACAAAGGATACACTATGCAACCACCACAAACCAAAGAACAACTCAAGGCGCAGCTTACAAACCGGCTCAGCCGATTCTTGGGCGTGCTGCCCAAAGATGCCACCGACGAGCACTACTACAAAGCCCTCGCCGGGCTGCTGCGCGCCATGTTGGGCGAGCAACGCGGCGAGTTCAGCGAAGCCACGCGCGGCAAAAAACGCGTCTACTACCTCAGCATGGAGTTCCTCATGGGGCGCTCGCTCAAGAACACCCTGCACAGCTTGGGGCTGGCCGACCTCGCGCAGGAAACCCTCGCCGACTTCGGCGTGCAGCTGGAGAACCTCTACGCCTGCGAGCCCGACGCCGGCCTCGGCAACGGCGGCTTGGGTCGCCTCGCCGCGTGCTACCTCGACGGTCTCGCCACGCTTGAAATCCCCGCCACCGGCTACAGCATCCTGTACGAATTTGGCATCTTCGCCCAAAAAATCGTGGACGGCTGGCAAGCCGAGCTGCCCGACATCTGGCTGCCCGGCGGCAAGGTGTGGCTGGTGGAGCACGAAGAGCAAGCCCGCACCGTGTCCTTTGAAGGGCAGGTGGAGGAGCTGTGGCACGAGGGGCATCACCACGTGAAAACCGTGGGCGCGCAAACCGTCACCGCCGTGCCGTTTGACATGATGGTCGCCGGGCACGACGGCAAAGGCATCAGCCGCCTGCGCCTGTGGAGCGCCAAGAAGCAAGGCTTCGACATGGAGCGCTTCATCAGCGGTGACTACATGGCAAGCGTTGAAGAAAACGCCATGGCAGAGATGATCTCCAAAGGGCTCTATCCCGCCGACAACCACCCCGAAGGCAAGGCGCTGCGCCTGCGCCAGCAATACTTCCTCGTCAGCGCCAGCATGCAGGAAATCGTCCACCGCCACCTGCGTGAGCACGGCACCATGGACAGCCTGCCGGAGCACGCCGCCATCCACATCAACGACACCCACCCCACCATGGCGATCCCCGAACTCATGCGCCTGCTGTTGGACGACTGCGGCTACAACTGGGATAAAGCCTGGGACATCGTCACCCGGACGTTTGCCTACACCAACCACACCGTCATGCCCGAAGCCCTTGAGCAATGGTCGGAGGACTTGGTGCGCCGCCTGCTGCCGCGGGTCTATCAAATCATCGTCGAAATCAACAACCGCTTCCGCACCAGCATGTGGGAGATGACCCACGATGCCGCCAAAGTGGATCGCACCGCCATCATCCAAAACGGCAGCGTGAACATGGCGAATCTCTGCTGTGCGGCCTGTTATTACGTCAACGGCGTGTCGGCGCTCCACAGCGAGCTCATCCGCTGTGAGCTGTTCAGCGACTTCGCCAGTGTCTTCCCACACAAGTTCGGCAACGTCACCAACGGCATCGCCCACCGCCGCTGGCTGTGCCAGTCCAACCCGAAGCTAACGGCGCTGCTCAAAGAGCTCATCGGTGACGGCTTTGTGCGCAACGGCGAAGAACTCGCCAAACTGCGCGACTACGAAAACGACCCGCAAGTCCTGCACGCCCTGCAGCAAATCAAGCACGCCAACAAGCAAGATTTCGCCCAAAAAATCCTCAAGCAGCAGGGGATTACCCTCAACCCCAACACGATTTTCGACGTCCAAATCAAACGCCTGCATGAGTATAAGCGCCAGCACCTCAACGCCTTTCACATCCTCGCGGACTACCTCGCCATCAAGGAAAACCCCGCGCGCGACTTCGTGCCCAAGACCTATCTCTTCGCCGCCAAAGCCGCCAGCGGCTACTTCATGGCAAAGCAGATCATCCGCTTTGTCGTCGCGCTCGGCGAGCTCATCAACAACGNCCCCGACGTCGCCGGTCGCCTGCAAGTGCACTTCCTTGAGAACTACTGCGTCTCCATGGCAGAGTCCCTCATCCCCGCCGCCGAAATCAGCCAGCAGATCTCCCTCGCCGGCACCGAAGCCAGCGGCACCGGCAACATGAAGCTCATGATGAACGGCGCGCTCACGCTGGGCACGCTCGACGGCGCGAACGTGGAAATCGGGCAGGCAGTGGGGGATGACAACATCTTCATCTTTGGGCTGCGCACCGACGAAGTTGAGCGCCTGCGCCACGACTACACGCCCATGGATTTCCACAACAACAACCCCGAGATTCGCCGTGTGTTCGACTTCATCAACGCAGGCGTGGTCGGCATTGAGTTCCGCGAGCTGTGGAACACCATCCACTGGGACCCCTACCTCGTCCTCGCCGATTTCGCTGATTATCGCGTCGCGCAAGCCGCCGCCTCGGCAGCCTACCGCGACACCACCCACTGGAATCGCATGGCGTTGCGCAACATCGCCGCCTCGGGCATCTTCGCCGCCGACCGCGCCGTCGGTGACTACGCCCGCGACATCTGGAAGATATAGCGCTTTCGTCAGCCCGCAACCTAGCCCCCCTCTTTAGAGGGGGGAAGTCGCGTAGCGACAGGGGGGTGTCTCCCACAAAACCAAACAGGGTAGCTCAACCGAGCTACCCTGTTGTTTTCGATTTATCCCCTGCGGTTACCACCCGTGAATAATCCACGAAATCGGTGCAACCACAAGGGTGATAACAAAGAGAATCGGGAAAATAAGAACCAGCAAAATCCTGCCAAACACGTTGTTGTCCAGTCGCCCAGCCATGTTAGACGTCCAATCCAGCCAGCGGTCAAGCAGCGTGGGCTGCCAAGGCTGACTGCTCGTGCTTTCCGTAACCACAACCGTGGTATCATCGCTTGCGGAGAGGAAAATGTAATACGTTTCGCCTGCTTCCAGCGGAATCGTCCAGCGGCTGGTGGTGATGACTTCAAAGTCTTCGTTGGTTACGAAAACTCCGCTGCCCCAGCCTTGCGGGAACTCAACCCGATAGGACTTGGTGTACGGTGCGGTGAAGCTGAACACGCGCATGCCTGTGAACGGCTCGGACAGCTCAACTTGGTAGGTCAGCGCATGCACGGGTGCTTGCTCTGCCATGAACAATTCGAGGTAATTTTCAGGGAAGTCAACGGTGGTTTGTGGCAAGCTGGCCTCAACCGCCCCCCAATCCACATAACAACAGCACCCAGCCTCTTCCAGCGCTGCCTCCCGTATACGTGAATCCCCATAACGCGCAGTCACTACGTTGCTCCTAGGATTATACCAAACTTGAACATCCCACTCCTGCCAGCCATGACCACTTGAAATGCCGCCCCACCAAGCGGAAAGCAGCTCATAGGTGCCGTCATCAAAGTGCACGGTCACATCAACATTTGTGGGGTTGAAGAACGGCACCAGCAATTGTTTGTCGCCGTTGCTGTCGTCAGCAAACCAACCAGTGCCCAGCAAAATCTCCCCATTCCACTGCGCCTCAATGGCGGTCACCACAGGCAGCTCAAACTGCAGCGTGTGGTCATCAATCAGTGCGCCTGCACCCAGCCCAAACATGCCCAGCAGCATCACGCCAGCCAACACAACGCTAAGTAATTTTTTCATGAGAGTTCTCCTTTGTATGTAATAGGGTATAACACTTGGTCGCGCGCATGTAAAATTTTCCTCACCGGATTGTGATTTTTTTCATTCACACCCACAAGCGAGCTCTTCGCCGGCCAGAGCATAGCGCCCGCAGTCGCAGCGGCGCAGCAGCGTGCGCGTGTGCACCATCTCCACCACCACCGACTTCAACAGCTGCGACGGCGACGAAAACTCTGCCACCAGCGTCAGCGAAAACGGGCTGCCCGCAGTCGTTGCATCCTCCAGCAGCGCATCAAACAGCTCCCGCCGCGTGGTGATTTCCTGCCCGCGACCATTTTGCGCAAGCTCATTCCATCGCGTGAACATGTCGCGGTTTTGGCTATCCACGCTGGTTTCCAGCGTCACCCGCTGGCTAAAGCTCGCCACCCGGCTCAAGTCAAACATGTCATGCGCAAACGCATATGCCGCCAGCCGCGTCACCGGATCAAACCCACGTTCTTGCTCGCACACCAGCACGTGACTGATCATGTCGCGCAGCAGCGGCGCCGCGCTGTGCCGCGCAAACTGCTCGTGATAGTGTTCGGTTTGCTCCGGCGTGGGCGGTGTGCCGTCGCAGCCATGCAGCGCAGCGTAGTCGTCGTGCAAAAACGCAAGCACGAGCTCCGCCGGTTGCCGCAGCACAAACCGTTGATTTTCCAGCGCCACCACGCAGCGTTCGCTTGCCGTGCCGCGGTAAGTTTTCACCAACATAAAAGACCCCCATGTCATATCATAGAAGTCTATTATACAGGATTTCGGGGTAGCTTGTCAAGCCCCCACGGGGAGCAAATCGCTTCGCTGTGTCCACTTTATGTTAGCTGAAAAAGCAAGCCCCAGTCCCCTTCTTTAGAGGGGGATGTCGCCGCAGCGACAGGGGGTGCTTAATCGCCCAAACCGCACAAAAAACCGAGACAAATTTTCCTGTATTTTCAGAAAAAACAGAAAATTCTGTCTTTTTTTCGTAAAATCGCGATTTTCGCGCAAAAAAGTGCGCGAAAACCGGTGTTTTGTTGGGTTATATGGAGGGGTAACGTTGCGAGCAGGCCTCTGGCGGCACGGCGAAACGCTCTTCGAGATGGTTCGTCGAGCCCCCAAGCTCCACTGCCCGCAACCCCGGCGAGAGCTCCGCCGAGCCCCGCACGCACCTTGAAAATTACATAAATCTTACGGTTTCGGGTGGCGCGCCCGCCACCCCTACATACCCGATATTTCCTGCAACTCGCAGAAAGCCGTTTCCTGAGCGGCCCTCGCGCGGGCGCGGGGGCTGTCGCCGCGAACGTAACCTGCGAATCACACAACGTTGGCGCGGCGACTGGGGGTGCGGAGTTCGCTGGCGCGTCCTGTTGTGCTCCGCACGCCTCCCTCACCCCTCGCGGCTCGGGGAGCTCCCTCCAGAGGAGAGGAGCTGGGGCTTGCTGTTTCAAGTTTCGATGTTGTTATCCGCTTAAGCCTTGGCTCCTTCTTCTAGAAGGAGCTGGCACGCCTCGGGCGTGACTGAGGAAGGTTCGCGGAGCGACGCGGCTTTCGTCTTTTGCCTTCGCCGTGGCTACCCGCAACCTGTAGGGGCGGATGCAAATCCGCCCGAAGCCCCAAAAAACGCAGCCGTTATCTCCTCAAGTCCCCACATCTAACCTCTAGCATCTAACATCTACCGCCCAAACATTTTCTCCACCTCGCGCCGTGTCAGCGTCACCATCACGGGTCGGCCATGCGGGCAGTGGCGGATATTCGGCATCGCAAGCAGTTGTTGCACAAAGTGTTCGCGTTCCACTTGGGTGGTGGGATCATTCGCCTTCACCGCCGCGCGGCACGCAGCCGAGTGAAAAATCCAATCCAAAGCCTCGGTTGTCAAGTCCAGCCTTGCTGCCAGCAGATAGCCCGCCATCTCGGCAGCCTGCGCGTGCAGATCATGCCCACACAGCAGCATCGGGCACTCGCGCAGCACCGCAGCATCTTCGCCAAACGGCTCAATCAAGAACCCCGCCTGCATCAGCAGCTCGCCGTGTGCCAGCAGCGTGGAGACTTCCTCGCGCCCCAAGTTCAGCGGCAGCGGACTGAGCAGCACCTGCCGTTTCATCTCCCCTGCCTGCGCCTTGAGCTGTTCATAAAGCATGCGCTCATGCGCGGCGTGTTTGTCAATTAGCAGCAGTTCATCGCCCACCTGCGCCAGAAAGTACGTGCCGAAGATTTCCACGCAGCTCGCAATGCGAAACGCGTAGTTCAGCACCGACGAAATGCTCGGCTTGGTCAGCAGCGCAGGGGTGTCGTCTTCATCAACCTGTAGGGGCAGCCGGGAGTTTTCTGTCTGGCGCACACTCCCCCCNNCCCGTTGGGCATCCCCCCTCAAGGAGGGGGGCATTGGCAAAGAGGAAACTTGTTCACGCAAGAGGTAGCTAGACGGATTTTCGCCAGAGCCCCCCTCACACGAGGGGGGAAAGGCCGTCGCAGGCGGCCAGGGGGGAGTGGTTTTCGCCACAGGCTGCGCGAATACATATGGCTCGGGCGGATTCGCATCCGCAGCCGGCACACCCAATTGCGCATTGCGCATTGTGCATTGCGCATTGTCCACCGCCCCCTTCGCCGCCTGATAAACCGCCGAGAACATCGCCTTTTCGTTGGCGAAGCGCACCTCCGTTTTCGCGGGATGCACGTTCACGTCCACCAGCTGTGGCGGCATGGTGATATACAACACGCACGCGGGATAGCGCCCGGTCATGATACTGCCGCGATAGGCTTG
>WQRM01000046.1 GCA_009786735.1 Oscillospiraceae bacterium
ATTTGCTGCACCCGCCGTTCGTTCTCGGCTTGATTCACGCCCAGCAGCTCGTCAACACGCACGCCAAACAGTCCCGCCAGCACGGGCAGCATGGTGATGTCCGGGTAGCTTTCGTTGCGCTCCCACTTGCGGATGGTTTGGAAGGTCACGTGCAGGCGTTGGGCAAGTTGCTCCTGTGTGAGTCCTGCGGCTTGGCGCAGGCGGCGCACGCTTTCGCCAAAATAAAGTTGCATCGGTCGCTCCTTTGTTGTGATATTCAGCGCTGTGGTCTTATTGTACACCAACGCCGCGCAAAAAGCAATATCGCGCCGCGAGAGAAAAATTCAACCGCTGCGCGAGCGCCAAAGCCATTCACGATTATTTCACTTGACTTTTTTGCGCGCAGGGTGTATAATAGGTTATCTATATATGACTACATGCAGAGGAGAACACACCATGCAACCAAACCAGATTTTCGTCACCGCCGAGGGCTACAAAGCACTGGTGGATGAGCTGGAGGCGCTACGCACCACCGGCCGCGAGCAAATTGCCGAGAAAATCAAAGAAGCCCGCTCCTTCGGCGACCTTTCAGAAAACGCCGAATACGATGAAGCCATGAACGAGCAGGCTATCATGGAAGCGAAAATTTCGCGCCTTGAAGAAGAGCTCAAAAACGCGCAAATCCTTGACGAAAAAGATATTCGCACCGACAAAATCGGCGTGGGCTCACAAGTGAAAGTGTTCGACAAAACCTACAACGAAGAGCTCGCGTTCCAAATCATCGGCAAGGCGCAGGCCGACCCCGAAGCCGGCCGCGTGAGCGATGAATCCCCCATTGGTCGCGCGCTGCTGGACCACAAAGCCGGCGATGTGGTTGACGTGGAGACCCCCGCGGGGCTCGTCACCCTCGAGATTCTCGAAATCTCGGCTGCGTCATGATTTCTGTGTTGCTCACGGCCTATTGCGGTGACGCGTACCTCGGCGAGCAGGTGGCATCAATCTTGCCGCAGCTTGCGCCGGGGGATGAACTGCTCATCAGCGATGATTCACCCGAGATGACGCTGCAGTTCGCCGACCCGCGCGTGCGCTATCTGCAAGGACCGCGCCAAGGCGTGATAGCCAACGTGGAGTTTTTGCTCACACAGGCGCGGGGCGATGTTCTCGTGCTGTGCGACCAAGACGACGTTTGGCTGCCCGGCAAACTCAACGCCGCTCGCGAATTGCAAGATTGCACACTGCTGGTGCACGCCGCATATACTGCCGACGAGCACTTGAACATCACCGGTCGCGTGCAAGCGAGGCCGGGCATGCTGCGCAACATCGTGCGTAATAGCTACATCGGCTGCTACATGGCGTTCACACGTGAGTTATTGCCGCACATCTTGCCGTTCCCGCCGGGGATTCCCATGCACGACCAGTGGATTGCCTTGCAAGCCGAGCGGCATGGTCAAGTGATCGTGCACGACGAACCGCTCATCTTGTGGCGACGGCACAGCGGCACGCAAACCGGGCATCGCACCACGCTGCGGCAGAAAATCGCCTGGCGTTGGCGACTGATTCGCGCGTTAATCAAACACTAAATTTTCTTCGGGGAGGACTTGCATGAGTGGCTACCTAGTCACCGCCAGCATCGTCACCTTCAACAACATATCCACCATTGAGGCCACCTTGCGCACGCTCAAAGAGCAAACGCAGGGGGTGCGCCTGCATTTGTATGTTATCGACAATTCCTCGCACGACGGCACCCTTGACTTCGTGCAAACCCTCGACCCGGACATCGAGCTGCTGCGCATCCCGTGGAACGTGGGCTTCGGTGCCGGACACAATCTGGTGTTGCCGCGTCTGCGCAGCAAATATCACGTGATCATCAACCCAGACATCTCGCTGAGCGAAGATGCCATCACCAACATGGCGCGCTACATGGACGAATACCCCGACGTGGCGATGCTCAGCCCGCGCATTGTGTATCCCAAAACCGGTGAGCCGCAAATTTTGGGCAAGCGCAACCCACGGCTGAAGTATCTCGTGGCCAGCCGCCTGCGCCGTGGTCCGCTTGCGCACCGTCTGCTGCATGAGTATGCCATGACAAACGAGATGAACTTCAACAAATCCTTCGAAATTGAGAACGCCACGGGCTGCTTCATGTTCATCCGCACCGAAACCCTGCAGAAAATCGGCGGCTTCGACGAGCGCTACTTTCTGTACTTCGAGGACTGCGACATCACGCGTTCGCTGGCGAAGCAAGGCCGCGTGCTGTGGTATCCCCACGCCACGGTGCAGCACGCTTGGAAGCGCGAAAGCAAGAAAAATTTCCGCCTAATGCTGGTGCAGATTCAGTCCATGCTGCGGTATTTTTGGAAGTGGCGGTTTGGTGGGCGCAAGACCTAGGCATACTAAACTTAAACAAAGGAGGATGTTTCATGGAGCAATATCAATTTCAAACAGAACAACTGCGCGACTTTGTGTTCCCCTCTGAATTGCGTAATCGCAATGGTAAAGTTGAAATTACGCTCACCATTTTTCCTGAACCAAAAACGCAAAAAAACTTTCCCGAGCCTTTTATTCCCACCAAGGGATATAAGTTCAGCCGGGAGGAAGCCAATGAACGATAGAATATTCTTAGACAGCAATGTGCTGCTGTATGCGTTTTCGACCAACGAAGCCGAAAAACGCACGACAAGTCTGGAAATTATGCACAACAAAACATGCTTCACCAGCTTGCAAGCCTTGAATGAGTTTTGCAATGTTTGCGTAAAAAAGTGGAGCTTAGAGCGCATCAAAATTGAAGCCGCGCTAGATTATATCATCGAGCAGTGTGAAATCGGCTTCATCTTGCCCATGACGTTGCGCACGGCCTTGGCGTTACATGAGCGATATAAATTCTCCTTTTTTGATTGCATCATGCTCGCCTCTGCACTGGAGAGCGGCTGCAACATATTCTACACAGAAGACCTTGCCCATGGTCAAGTGGTTGACGGTCGTCTGACCATCATCAACCCATTCGTTTAACAGAAAGGTCGCCCATGTTCTTCAAAGAGCTGTACCGCTACCGCCACCTGCTGCGCGAAATTGTGGTGAAAAACATCAAAATTCAATATCGCCACTCGGTGCTCGGCGTGGTGTGGACGCTGCTTGAACCCCTGCTGACCACCCTCGTGCTGGTGTTCGTGTTCGGACGGCTGTTCGGCGGCGCACGCTTGGCGCAAGACCCCAACATCATCAACTTTCCCATTTATCTGCTGTGTGGCAGGCTGCTGTTTCACTTTTTCTCGCAGTCCACCAAGCGCGCAATGAAGTCGATGAAATCCAGCGCGTCGGTCATCAAAAAGGTGCGCGTGCCCAAGTTTATTTATCCCGTGGCCAATGTGCTGTCGAACTTCGTCACGTTTTTGATTAGCCTGGTGGTGCTGGTGGGCTTTGTGGTGTTCTTCGTGGTTGCCGCAAGCGAGCGCAATCCCGCGCCATATCTCACGTGGAATTTGCTGTTGGCTCCCGTGCCGCTGTTGATTTTGTTCATCCTCAGCGTTGGCGTTGGGCTGATTGTGTCCACCCTTGCGGTTTTCTTCAAGGACGTGGAATACTTATACAGCGTGTTCACCATGACGTTGTTCTACGCCACACCGATTTTTTGGTCGCCGGCAACCATGGGCGGCAGCCCCGATCGCGGCCTGATGATGGTGCTCAACATCAACCCGCTGTTCGCCATCATTGAGATGTTCCGAGACACAGTGCTGCGCGGGCAGATGATACAGCTGCGGCAGTTTGTGTTTGCGCTGGTGTTTGCGCTGGTGGTGCTGGTGATTGGCATCTGGCTGTTTCAGCGCAAGCAGAATGAGTTTGTTCTGCATATTTGACAACCACCCCGCTACGACTGTGGCGCGCCACCCCTCCAAGGAGGAGAATTTCCCCTGCACCATGAAGGAGCTAACATGCCCAAACCCGCCATCGCTGTGGAAAACGTCAACATGAAATTCCACCTGCACAAAGAGAAAATCGACAACCTCAAGGAGTACGCCATCCGCCTAGTGAAGCGGCGCGTGAGCTACACCGAGTACTGGGCGCTGCGTGACATCTCATTTGCCATGCAGTCAGGCGAACGCCTTGGCGTGCTGGGCTTCAATGGCGCAGGCAAAAGCACGCTGCTGAAGATTATCGCGGGGGTGCTCGCGCCAACAAGCGGCAACGTGCAGGTGCAAGGCGTGATTGCCCCCCTGCTGGAACTCGGCGCAGGCTTTGACATGAACTACAGCGGCCGCGAAAACATCTTCCTCTATGGCGCGACATTGGGCTACTCACGTGCCTACATGAAGGAACGCTATGACTCCATTGTGGAGTTCAGCGAACTGGGTGATTTCATCCATGCGCCGGTGAAGAACTACTCCAGCGGCATGCGCGCTCGGCTGGGTTTTGCCATCGCCACCGCCGTTGAGCCGGACGTGCTCATCGTGGACGAAGTGCTCAGCGTGGGTGACGCGAAGTTCAAGAAAAAGAGCGAGCGCCGCATTAAGCAGATGTTCGACAACGGCGTGACGGTGCTGTTTGTGTCGCACAACACCAACCAAGTGCGCCGCATTTGCAGCCGTGCGATTCTGCTGGACAAGGGCGGAATCATCGCGCAGGGCGAGGCGAACGAAGTGTGCGATATCTATGACAACATGGTGGGCGAGCCGCCGCCGAAACGCAAAAAGAAGAAGAAAGTTGCTGGCGCACCCCCTGTCGCTGCGGCGACATCCCCCTCTGAAGAGGGGGACTAAGGCTTGTTTCTTTAGCTTTCATAAACAATCCCCCGCGCGCAGCGCCGGACCAAAACGCACAGCCTCGGATAGAACACAGCGAAGCGACTAAAAAGTTCTTTTGGTTACTTTTCTTTCAAGAAAAGTAACGCAAAAAAGGAGTCACCGCATGAACATCGCAGCGATTTTTGCAGCAGGCATTGGCAGCCGCATGGGCAGCAGTGCGATGCCCAAGCAGTATTTGCAGTTGGGCAGCAAGCCTATATTGGTGCACACCGCCGAGAAGTTTTGGGCGCACCCGCAGGTGGACTGCGTGGTGGTGCTCACGCCGCGCTCATGGCTGGACTTCACGCAGGACACGCTTGACCAAAACCTGCCGCAGGGGCATGGCATCACCGTCATCGAAGGCGGCGACACCCGCAACGGCACGCTGCGCAACCTGCTTGCGTGGGTGGAAGCTACGCACGGGGCGGGCGAGCACATCCTGCTGACGCATGACGCCGTGCGCCCGTTTGTGACGCACCGAATCATCAGCGACAACATCGCCGCCGTGCAGCAACATGGCGCGTGTGATACCGTCATCCCCGCCACCGACACCATCGTGCGCAGCGATGACAATACCTTCATCACCGAAATCCCCCCGCGTGAAAAACTCTATCAAGGGCAAACGCCGCAGAGCTTTTGGTGCGCGAAAATGCGCGAGTTGATGGATTCACTTTCGCCGGAAGAGGAGCTGACGCTCACCGACGCTTGCAAGATTTTCGCGCTGCGCGGCGAGCCCGTGGCGCTGGTGCAAGGCGAAGTGCACAACATCAAAATCACCTATCCGTATGACCTGAAAGTCGCGCATGCGCTGCTGGGGCTTGAGGAAGCGTGATACCCCCACCTGCACGTCTAGCGACGCGCTTTCCTCCCCCAAGGGGGAGGCTCTGGCGACACCTATACACCCCATAAAAAGTCCACCGCGAAGCGGCTAAAGTTTTTTGCGCTACTTTTTTTCAAAAAGAGGAGGTGAGCGACATCATCAGCACAGTGTATCGGCTGACGGCGCCGGGCATGATTGAGGCTGCGTGCCAGGAGCTTGACCTCACGTGCGGACAAGCGCTGTTGCGCCCGCGATTTCTTTCGGTGTGTAAGGCCGACCAACGCTATTATCAGGGCAATCGTTCGCCCGAGGTGCTGCTGGAGAAGCTCCCCATGGCGCTGGTGCACGAATGTTGTGCCGAGGTGGTGCGCGACCCAAGCGGGCAATTCAAACCGGGCGACATGGTTATCCCTTGCCCCAATTTGCCGCGCGAACAAGACGAATTTGTTGCCGAGAATTATCTGCCCAGCAGTGCGTTTCGCTCCAGTGGGCACGATGGCTTTTTGCAGGAGTATCTGCTTTCGGCGCAGGACAGACTGGTGCTTGCGCCCACGCATGCACGCCCTGAAGTGGCTTCGTTCATGGAGCTCGCCAGCGTGGCGGCACATGCCATCACCCGCTTTGAGCGCATCGCTCACGCGCGCCGCAACCGCTTGGCTGTGTGGGGCGACGGCAACTTGGGCTACATCACCGCACTGTTGCTGCGTGCGGTTTATCCGGCAGCGGAAATCACCGTGCTGGGGGCCGTGCGCGAGAAACTTGCCTATTTTTCCTTTGCGCATCAGCGGCTGCACGTTGACCATATTCCCGCGCGGCAGCAGCCGTTTGACCACGCCTTTGAGTGCGTTGGCGGACGAGCCAGCGGCTGCGCCATCAACCAGATGATTGATCGGTGCGCACCGGAAGCGACGCTAAGCTTGCTGGGCGTGAGCGAACAGCCCGTGGAGATTAACACGCGCTTGGTGCTGGAGAAAGGGCTGCGGTTGTTTGGCAGTTCGCGCAGCGGAGTGGAGGATTTTGCGCACGTCGTGCGACTGTGTAATGAGCACCTCTGGGTGGCACAAGCGCTTGAACGGCTGGTGGGCGAGGTCGTGCCGGTGCGCAGCATCGCCGACATTCACACGGCGTTTCGCCACGACATGCAGCAGAGCTTTGGCAAAACCGTGATGGAATTTAATGCGTGATTTTTTGGGGCGGGTGTGAACTCGCCTGTGCACATATGAACAATGAAAAGAGGAATAAGCCAATGTTTTGCGGAAAATGTGGAAAGAGACTGGTGGACGGCAACATATTTTGCACCGGTTGCGGCGCAATGATTGTGAAGGAAGAAACCGCGGCAACACCTGCACCGGTGAAGGCTGTGGCTGTGGCTGCGCCGGTTGCGGCATCAGCTGAAGCTGCACCTGCGCCGGTGGAAGAAACGCCGCCCGAGCCCGAGCTTTCGCCCGAGGAAATCGAGCAGACGAAGAAAAACATGAAAATTCACGCAGGTGTGTTCGGCGCGGTCGCGTTGCTGCTGCTGATTAGCCTGCTGGTGTTTAACCCCACGCGGGTGCGCTATGAAGTGCAGCTGGATGGGTATGGTCGAGCCATGACGAACTTCTTTGGGCAGGAAATGACCGTCACGCAGGCTGCCGCAGGCCCATGGGGATTGTTCACCCAGCCTGTGCCTTATGTCCGCGAACCGGCTGTGCCTGTGCCGCCCACCATGCCCGGCGGCGAGGAATACACCACCGTTCCGCCGCAAGGTGACGTACCGCCGCCCGTTGCCGGTCCAGAGGTGCAGATTGGCATCGCGCAGTTCCAGGCCGGGCAATTCGCACAAGCGGTGCAAAACTTCAACACCGCATTGGCGGTTGACCCCGAAAACTTCGGCGCTCTGGCGCACCGCGGCATGGCACGCTTCCAGTTGGGCTACTTCCACAGCGCCATCAACGACCTCACTGCCGCACACCGGCAGTCGCCGGACAACGGTCAAGTGTTGGTGTGGCGCGGCGCAAGCTTCTACCGCATCGGGTTTTACGCCGAAGCCGTGAGCGACCTCACCAGAAGCCTCGAGCTCGAGCGCGACAATATCACCGCCCTGGAATTCCGTGGCCGTGCCCATGAAGCCATGGGCAACCACGCCGCCGCCGCCGCCGACAACGCGTCCGCTGACGCGATTCGTGCTACTGCAATGCAGTGATGCACCACCTGCGGAGGGGCTCTGCCGCTTCGCTGTGCTCGATTCCAGACTCATAAATATCCAGCGCGAAGCGACTAGGCTTTTTTGAAAAAAGAACAGGAAAGGAAGGGACTGTATGGATTACGTATTTTCAGATAAGATGAACGCCCTCGCGCCGTCGGCGATTCGTGAAATTTTGAAGGCGACCAGCCAACCGGGCATCATCCCCTTTGCGGCGGGCAATCCTGCGCCAGAGGCCTTCCCCACCGATGCCGTGCGGGAAATCAGCGCGCGTCTGCTGCGTGACCGCCCCGTGGATTGTCTGCAGTACGGCGTCACCGAGGGCTATGCGCCGCTGCGCGAGCGAGTGAAGGCGGACATCGAAACCCGGCTTGGCATCGGCACCGCCGCGGACGACCTCATCATCACGTCCGGCGCGATGCAAGTGATGGATCTCGCCACCAAGGTGCTGTGCAACGAAGGTGACACGATTATCTGTGAGAGCCCAAGTTTCATCGGTTCGCTCAACACATTTCGCAGCTATGGCGTGCGGCTGCGCGGCGTGCCGATGCAAGCCGACGGCATGGACGTTGATGCCCTCGAACATGCGCTGCAAACCGAGCCCAATGTGCGGTTTATCTACACCATCCCCAACTTTCAAAACCCCACCGGCATCACCATGAGCCTTGCCAAGCGCCGTCGGGTGCTGGAGCTCGCGCGGCAACACAACGTGCTGGTGCTGGAGGATAATCCCTACGGCGAGCTGTGCTACGACGGCGATGTGCTGCCTTGCATCAAGAGTTTTGATGAGGAAGGGCGCGTGATTTACGCGGGCTCGTTCAGCAAGATTTTGTCGCCCGGCATGCGTGTGGGTTATGCACTCGCGGCTCAGCCGATTATCGCCAAAATGACCGTGGGCAAGCAGGCCAGCGATGTCCACACCACCATGTGGGCGCAGCTGGTGGTGGACGAATGGCTGCAGCACGATGACGTAGCCGCCCACGTGCGCAAGATTTGCGAGATCTACACCGCCAAGCGCGACACCATGTGCAACGGCCTTGCGGGCACGGCACTGTGTTATCAAGTGCCGGCGGGCGGGCTGTTCCTGTGGTGCGACCTGCTGCCGAACATCGACATGTTGGATCTCACCAAGCGCGCCATTGCCGCCGGTGTTGCCGTAGTGCCCGGCTCGGCCTTTGCCGTGCAAGCGGACGACAAGATCAACGCCGTGCGGCTGAACTTCAGCACGCCGACGGATGAACAACTCGTGCAGGGTGTGGCGATTTTGCGCGGAGTTGCGTGTTCTTTTTCTTGAAAGAAAAAGAACCAAAAAGAACTTTAACCCGCTTCGCGGTGGAGATTAACAAAATAGCAAACTCCCGCGCCCGCGGAGCGCACCAAGACTTACCATTGCAATGGGCATGTGAAATTTGATAAAATGGTAGCGTATCTCATCGCAAGGAGAGTAAGGATGAAACGACGTTACCTGCGCACGAGCGTGGCCATGTTGCTGGCCGCGTTGTTCGCATTTTCGGCAATGGCGGCGGCACAAGTGGGCTCGATGGCGGTGTTTCGGCAGCGATTTCACGCGCCGTTCGCCAGTCTTTCGGCGTTTAATGCGCGCGACCCGTTCACCGGGCAAATGCTGCACAACCCACGCGGGTTGCACTTTTTGTTCGTGGATTCGCCCGGCACGCTGCAAGCGTTTTGCGTGCAAAAGGGCATGACGATTTACGACACGGGGCAAATTACCCGCGTGGCACGTGCGTTGCACGACCCGATGTTCAACGGATTATCGGCGATTGCGCGTGAGAACATGCTGCGCGTGGCGCTGTTTGGCTATCCGAACCGCAGCCCCGCGCAGTTCAACTCAACCGCGCAAAACGTCCAAGCCGCCACGCAGATTCTGCTGTGGGAAAGCCAGCTTGGCTTTCGCAACGCGCAGTTCGTGCGCACGGACAATCGGCTGCACAACGCCTACTTCGCGGGCGGCAACATGGCAGCGGTGCGCGCAGTGGTGGAGCGAATCGAGCGCGACATTGCGCAATATTTGCGCAGACCGATGCTGCCCACACAGCTGCAGTTGGTGTACCACAATGGGCATTATCGCATGACATTTGCAGAGCCCAGCGGTGTGCCGCTTGCCATCACCGGGGCGAACCCGGATGGCATTCGCATCACGCGTGAGGGCAACCAAGTGACGCTTTATGCCCTGCAGCGACCGGTGCACGGTGGCGTGCTGACGCTTGTGCGCACGGATATTCCTGCGGCGCGTGTGGACGCGCTTGGTCCGCCGCTAATTTGGGTTGATCCAGCGCGGCAGTTCTGCAACCAGCTGCTGTTCACCGGCGTGCAGCCGCGCGGGCAGACCTTTACGCTGCAGCTTTGCGTGCCGATGCCCGAAACAACGACGCAGCCTGCGATGACGACCACAGCGCAGGTAAGCACTACCCAGCCTGCGACCACCACGCAACCTGCCACCACCACCGGGCATACTTCCACCACGGCAGCGCATACTACTACCACGACTACGACGCGCACCACCACCACGCAAACCACCGCA
>WQRM01000047.1 GCA_009786735.1 Oscillospiraceae bacterium
TTTCGATTGCCGCCGCGCTGCTGGGTGCGCAGTCCGCCATTGGGGTGGACATCGACCCCGCCGCCGTGAAAAACGCGCAGGAAAACGCCGCCCGCAACGGTCTTGCGCCGCCGCAATTGCAGTGTTTGCAGGGCGATTTGGCGCAACACATCAGCGGCACGTTTGATGTGATTGTCTCCAACATCGTCGCCGATGCGATCGTCTCGCTTGCGCCGCAGGTGAGTGCTCTGCTCGCGCCCGGCGGCGTGTGGTTGAGCAGCGGCATCATCGACACCCGCGCGGGCGATGTGCTCGCCGCACTGGCTGCCGCGGGCTTTGCCATCACCGCGCAGCACGCGGAAGAGGGCTGGGTGTGCTTGGCGGCGCAGGCGTTGTGATACCCCAAAAATGAGGAGGAAACCATGCAACTCATCCTATCCATCATCGCCATGCTGCTTCAGCTCATTCCGTTCACCACCCCGCACACGCAGCAGGTCGGCGCGGAGCTCGCGCACGAGGTCGTCTACATCGCCGCGACGCTGCCCTGCGGCAACGCCACCGTGTTCGTCGCCATCGACCTAGACGACCGCCAGTTTATGCAGCTGTACTCCCCGGCGGTGTTGCGCGCGTTTTCGCGTGAGGTCGCGCAGCGCCAACGCGAGTTTCTGCCCAACGGCGAGCCCTATTGGCTCATGTGCGCGCGGCATATCGCGGGCGAAACCAAGCTGCACCTGTTGGGTTACACCGCCACCACGGTGCTCGGCGGCGAGCGCGGTTTGCTGCCCGGCTTGCACGCACGTTTCCGTGTAATCGACCTCAACGTGGACGAAGACCGCTTGCCTGCGTGGCTGCTGTTGGGTACGGGCTGGTTGATTGTGGGATAAGCGCTTCCACTTGACAACCACCCCCGCAATATGATACAATAACAGGCACATAGTGCCTCGCAAGCACGCTTTTCGACAAGCGCCACAGCATGTCATGTTGGGGCTGCTTTTGCCTAATAAGGAGAGGAATAAACATGCAACGCAAAAAGCCATCTATCGCTCCCGTGGTTTTGTTCGCGATATTATCCTTTGTCATGCTTGCAACCACAGTGGTGACAATCATCGTGGGTTTTGAAGAGGCCACCGAAGAGAATACCACCGAATTGACGGCCACGGTAATGAGTGTACATGTAATCGGCGAAGAACCCGATCGCGCTATTGTCATTTATTCAGTAGAGCACGGGAATAGGCTGCGTGCCCCATATAACACAAGCGATTACAATCATTTATCAAATGCTGAAACCGTGTTTTTCAGAGTTGAAAATATTCGGCTAGAACAATTAGAGCGTATGCCGATTATCCCTAGGATGTCCATCCGAACGGAAGATGTAGAAATTATTTCATTAAGCAGTGTCAACGAAAACAACGCCGCTTTGCACACTGCAGCTATGACCACAGGCATTATTTTTTCCTCAATTTCTCTATTATTGGCCATATTCTTTGGCATCCGCCGCAAACGAAGCGCCGCACCACAGCATCAAGCAACCCAAGCGAACACTGCCACTAAGTCTAGAGGTGGGGCAAGCTCTATGATTTATATGTTCAGACGCACTAAGTTTTTGTACTTGGGATTGGTATTGTTGGCTGCTCTTGTGTCGATAACGTTAGCTTTAGCGATTGAAGCGGTGCATCCTTTGCTGGCGTTTTTGGTTTGGATAGTTTTGGTTCTTGTCTCCGCAGCCATTGCAGAGCGATATGCGGGAAAACTCCACAATGAGATTCTCAACACATTAGCGCAGAAATGTGACCCGCATGGTTTTATCGAAAAACATGAGAAAATCCTGACAAGAAAAATTGGAAATATGAGAACTAATATATTGTTGAATGTAAGCACTGGATATTTAACAAGCGGAGATCCACAAACCGCAAAGCATGTTTTAGATAGTATTCAGAATTTTTCAAACAACAGCGCAGGGATTATCAGTCAAGTAACTTACTACAACAATTTATGTTCGTATTATTTGAATATTGACGACATTGCAACTGCGGAAGTTATGCATAACCATATGCTTGAGGTGCTGAAAAGCGAAATTTTTCCGAAGCAACAATATGATAGCAGTTACAATTTTTATACTGAAAAGCAATTCAGTATTAATATCGAAAAAGGAGATTATTCCGGCGCAGAAGAGTGGTTTTTAATCCAATTCAATCGAGAAAAAAGCTTGCTCGGCAAAGTTTCTGCGCAGTATTGTCTCGGTCAAATCTATTTGCATTTTGAGCGTTTTGAGGAAGCAGCGAAAGCGTTTGATTATGTGATAGAACACGGAAACACGACCTATTATGTTGCGAAATCTCGCGAGCTTTTGCATCAGTGCACAGCAAAAGAGGAATAGCCCCACACGCAATGCGCTACAATATTCGCAAGAAGGAGCGATAGGACATATGATTAATTTATTCAGACGCACGACAATTCTGTTTAATGGATTGATACTCTTCGCTTCGCTTGTGTCGGTAACGCTTGGCGTAACCATTGAAGTCGTACGCCCTTGGCTGGCGGTTTTAATTTGGATAGTTTTGTTTCTAGTTTCCGCGACCATTGCAGGGAGATACGCGGAAAAACTGAACAAAGAAATTGACGACATATATGCGCAGAAATGTGACCCGCATGCTTATATCGAAAAACTTAAGGAAATCCTGGAAACAAGAAGAATTGTTGAAAAAGAAAGAACCTATGTCTTGTTGAACATATGCGCCGGACATTTGGCAAACGGTGACACATACAACGCAAAACTCGTCTTAGACCGTCATTTTGAATTCTCGAAGGGCAACGCAGGCTTGTTATACAAAGCGACGTACTATAATCACTTGTGTGCATGCCATTTGCGAATGGACGACATTGCCAATGCAGAAACCGCGCTTAACCACATGCTTGAGGTGGTGAAAGACGAAAAATTTCCGAAACAGCACTATGATGGAGACTATAATTCTTGCGCAGAAAAACAATTTTTAATTAACATCGCAAAAGGAAATTATTCCGGTGCGGAAGAATGGTTTCTCATTAAGTTCAATCGAGAAAAGAGCTTGCTCGGCAAAGTTGCCGCGCAGTATCGGCTTGGCCAAATCTATTTGCATTTTGAGCGTTTTGAGGAAGCCGAGAAAGCGTTTAATTATGTGATAGAACACGGAAACACAACCTATTATGTTGCGAAATCTCGCGAGCTTTTGCATCAGTGCACAGCAAAAGAGGAATAGCCCCGCACACATCGCGCTACAATACTCAACAAGAAAGAAGTTTCCTATGCTCAACGAAACCACACAAGCGCTCATCAACGGCGCATTCAAGAAAAAACCCAACCTAAAAATGACGATCGGCGTGCTGCAGGGCGGCAACACCACGCTCAAGCTGCTCGAGGCCAGCGGCGAAGTGCCCTACACCAGCTATTCGTATGAAATCGGCTCTGTGGGCAAAACGCTCACCACATCATTGCTGGCGAAATATGTCGAGTCCGGCGCAATGAACCTCGATGACTCCGTAGCCAAGTATATCCCCAAGCTGGGTGACGGCAAATACTATCCCACGTTACGGCGGCTTGCGACGCACACGGCGGGCTATTCAAGCGCTCTGCCGATGAACGCAAAAGAATTTCGCAGTGTGGCGTGGAAGCAAATCACCGGCAAACCTGTTTCGGCTCTGGACTTGCTGGGCATGGATTTTGACAAGCTCATCACCACCGCCCACGCGCAAGTGCTTGAAGACAAAAACTATTCGTGGCAATACTCCAACTTTGGCATGGCGCTGCTGGGCTGCGCCGTGGGGCGCGCGGCGGGTATGAGCTACGCTGACGCGATGACGCAGTTCCTCGCCGAGGCGCTGAAGCTGCCCAACACCATTGTGGGTGAGGCTGGCGCGAAAAACCTGCTCAGCGGTCACGATAGCGCGCACCGCGATGTGGGCACTTGGAACGCCAACCGCGACAACTACACTTCGCCTGCGGGGAACTTCACCTCCACCGCCGAGGACATGCTGGAGTTTGCGCGGCGCAACATTGAGGAAGAGCCGTCCTGCCTGCGGCTGTGCCATGAACTCCACGACCTCAAAAGCAAGCACAGCAACATGGGCTTGGGCTGGTGGATTGATGCCAAACAGCCATCCATCTACTATCACGGCGGCAACACCGACGGTTTCGCCAGCATCTTGGCATTTGACAAGCAAGCCAAAACCGCCGTGGTCATCTTAACCAATGTGCGCAACTACAGGCAGCGCGAAAAGCTGTTCAAAGAGATTCTGAAAACCCTATAAACCAAAAGGCGGTTTTAGATTTTGTATTGATATTCGGCATTTCGGACGACCTGTGGTCGTCCGAAAAACACCAACCACCCAAAACCAAAATAAACTTAAACATACAGGAGGACACCCCCATGCCACTCGTCATTGCCCACCGCGGCGCCAACCTCGAAGCCCCCGAAAACACCCTGCCCGCCTTTGAACGCGCCCTTGCCTACAGCGTGCACGGCTTTGAAAACGACGTGCACATCACCGCCGACGGCGTGCTCGTGGTCATCCACGACGACACCATCGACCGCACCTCAAACGGTACAGGTCTGGTGTGTGAAATGACCTACGACCAACTCATGCAGTACGACTACGGCAGCTGGTTTTCACCGGAGTTCGCCGGCACGAAAATCCCCACGCTGCAGGAGTTTTTCGCCCTGTGCCACGAGCTGCCGCTGATCAACGTGGAAATCAAAGCCGAACCCAACGGCTCCAAAGATGCCGCCGCTGCCGTGGTGAAGCTCGCCAAAGAATGCGGCGTGTTTGACAACCTGCTGGTGTCGTCGTTCGACATGGACATGCTGCAAAACTGCCTCGCCGAAGACCCCGCCACCCGCGTGGCGTTTCTCTATGCGCCGGACAACGAGGAAGCCTGCGACGAAATCTGCGACTGCCCCGTAACCTTCGCGCAGAAGTACAACCTGTCGGCGTTGCATCCCTTTGTGCCGCTGTGCAACCCCGATTTCATCGAAGAATGCTGCGCGGCAGGCATCATGGTCAACCCGTGGACAGTCAACCAAGAGCACGCCATCACCGCCCTGCGCAACTGGGGCGCACACGCCGTAATCACCGACGAACCTGCGCTTGCCATGGGCATTTGCTGCTGATGCACACGCGCTATGACAACGCTACAACTGGCTGCGCCGAGTGATACTCGACGCCTATAACGCGTGAACGGCACGGTGCGCATGCGATGCGCACACACTCGCCGAAAGCACGCGCGAGTATCACTCGCGCCCCGTAGTACACACGTTTTAGGCGGGAAGTATTACTTCCCGCAGCCCTTTCTTATTTGAAAAACCGAAAGGAAAATAACCATGCACGCCATCTTCCACTGCACCTTCAAGCTCAAAAAGAGCGCCGACCCGCAAGCCTTCCTGCAAGCCAGCAAAACCCTCCACGCCGAGCACATCTCCAAGCAGGCAGGCTATGTCTCGTGGCAACAGCTGCGCGACGGCGACGCCTGGGTGGATCTGCTGACCTTTGACAGCATGGACAACGTGAAAGCCTTTGAGGAAAACTCTGCCACGCCCAACGAGCATGCGCTGGCGTTTTATTCCTTCATCAACATGCCCAGCTGTGTGGTGCGCTACTACAACGTGGAAGTGGCGCACTAAACGGCTTGTCTCGCAACCCAAAGTTGCAAAATTGCCGCCCAAAATCGCTGGTTGTGCCCACGTGATTGTGCTATACTATACACATCACAACAAGAAACGAGGGCACAAGCATGAAACTTCGCATCCCCACAAACCAGCTAAAAACCGTCTACAACATCATTGACTGGGTCGATCTCGGTCTGGTTGGTCTGATTATTTGGTATTACTCGCGCCTGTTCGGCGGGCTTGACGTTTCGCTCATCACCGAGTTCGATTTTTCCACCTACACCCGCATGATGGTAGACAACGCCACGGCGCTGGGTGTGGTGTTGCTGTTGGCATCGCTCGCCATTTGCGCGGTGTTCATCTACCTCACCATCCACATGCGTCGGGCGCGGCAAATCAGCGCGGCACGCACGGTGGTGCGCTTGGCGTGGAATCTCATCTGGATTCCCTTTGACTTGTACTTCCTGTTCCTCATTTTCACCCGCTAGAAAGGCATTGCACAATGAAAAAGTGGCATGGCTGGGGCGCGTATGTGCTGTTGGGTTTAGTGGCTTTCGCCTCATTTGGGGTTGCGATGCTTTTGTTTTATCCACCTTTTCCCGCCGCCGTGGTCGCAACCGTTGCCATATATACCGGCTTTTCAGTGGTGTATCTATTGGTGATGTTCGTGGTTACGCTCGTCGTGCTTCGGCGTAAAATTCCCCTTTTTGTCGGCCTCATTGCCCCGCTAGTTTATCGCAAGCAGCGACTGCGCTATGCCGAGCTGTGCGCCATTGGTGACGAAAACGACCCCGAGCGCTTTTTGCGTGAAATCGATGCATTTTTGGCAACGCCACGGCTACACAAAGGGTTCGCGCAAATGGCCGAATACTGCCGCGCCTATGCGTATTTAGACAACGGAGAATTTGCAAAAGCGTTAACGATTTACGAGCAGTTCGTGCAAACAGAACAAGATTTGCGCGAAAAACATAATTACAAAAGCGACCCTCTCAAGGCGTACTTGCACCACAATTTGTGTGGCGCGCTGCTGGCAGACGAACAACTCGAACGCGCCAAGGAGCACTACGCCATCGTCAAGCAACTGCACACCATCGAGCATGTGCAACGCTCCCCCATGGTAAAGGCTGCGCCACGCAAGTTCCCGCTTATCGACGCGCGCATCCTCATGCTTGAGGGGCAGCACGAAGCCGCACGCGATGCGTTTGAAGCACTTCTGCAAGACAACGAGCGCACCAAAGAACACTACGACTTTCACTTTCACCTCGCCGCAATTTACGAAACCTTGGGCAACCCCCAACAACAGCGCGAACACCTGCAACAGACCATCGCACTGGGCAACCAACACTACTACGTGCGCATCGCGCAAGAGAAGCTCGCACAACTCGACTGACGGGAGGGGCTATGTCAACCACCGCAAAACAATCTTCCGGCAACTTCGGCGAAGACATCGCTGCCGCGCATCTGGAGCGCCACGGCTATGCCATCATCGCGCGCAACTTTCGCACCCGCCTGGGCGAGATTGACCTCATCGCGCAAAGCGAGCACTGCCTGGTGTTCGTGGAGGTCAAGCTGCGCAAAGCGGGCGCACGTGTGGGCGGCGCGGAGTCCGTCACGCCTGCCAAGCAGAACAAGTTTCGGCTTGCCGCTGAGGCATATCTGCAGCAGCACCCGGCGGATTTGCCTTGCCGGTTCGACGTGGTTGCCATCGAGACCGCGCCGAGCGGGCAGGTGGCGGCGATACAATGGATTGAGCATGCATTCTAGGACAACCTACTAACATATGCAAAGGAGCACTCCATGAAAAAGCTACTCATCGCGCTGGTCATCTTGCCCGCTTTGCTGCTGGCAGCCTGCGCCCCAACACAACCCATGGTCATCCCCATGCCGGGCAGCAACATTGCGCAGCTGCAACCGGAGCTGCTTGTGCGCGAAGCCGCAGCGTTCTTGGGCGTTGCACCGGACGAGCTGCGCGCACCAACCCTGCACACGCTAGTCATCACGAACGACTTTCAATGGAAAGATCTGAACATGATTTTCTTTTCGTTTGTGCAAGAAGGTCGCCGCGACCAAGCGTTTTACTACAGCTTTTTGCACGCAGATCCGCAACACGCACAGTTTTCGGTTCAGCCGCCCGAACGCCTCGAACCATGGCGTCAAATCGGAGCAACGCTGCACCGCCTACAAGATTACCTTGATGCAGTCCGATATCTGCCGCAGCAGCACCTGCTTGACATGGTTTATCCCCCTGCAGATACGTTTTGGCTGAGCATCGGCTTTGAAGAAGTCGAAGACCGCCCCGAGGTGTTCTACAACCGCTACGGCGTGATTGAACAACTGAATGGCGAATATATCATGTTTTCACTCAGACCGATGTTTGCCGTTGAAGGCTCCGATGGCAATCGCCACGAAGGCACTGCCTACGACGCAATACATCTTTTCTTCGAGCTTGGATAACACAGCAAAGGAGCACCTCATGAAAAAGCTACTCGCCGCGCTGGTCATCTTGCCCGCTTTGCTGCTGGCCGCTTGTGCCCCGACCCGACCCATGGTCATCCCCATGCCGGGCAGCAACATTGCGCAGCTGCAACCGGAGCTGCTTGTGCGCGAAGCCGCAGCGTTCTTGGGCGTTGCGCCGGACGAGCTGTTCTTGCCCCAGTGGAGTCGCCCGCGCTTCACGCTCACCCGTGAGTTTGACTGGTCTGCTTCCCCTTCGATTCCGTTGGTGTTTGCCCTGCAACAAGCGCAATATCAAAGCCGATTGCGTGCACACGGCGGAAACTTTATTGTCGATTCGCCTTACGTCATGCCGGTGATTGAACAACCGCTGTTGCCGCTGCTGGCCTTCCTCCATGCGCTGCGCTATCTTCCGCAAGACGATATTCTTGCCCTGTATCCTGCGGCAGAGGGATTTTTCTTGAGCTTGACGACAGCGGGCGAAATATATACACCGCACACCGAGCTGTTCTACAACCGCTACGGCATAATTGAGGAATTGCACGGCGACTACTACTATATCACGTTTGTCCTCACACCCATGCATGCCGTTGAGCCAGGCGCTTACCAAGGCGCTGGCATCTCGTTCATTCTTTTCTTCGCGTTTAGATAACACACCCAATACAGCAAAGGAGCATCCCATGAAAAAACTTCTCATCGCACTGGTCGTGCTGGCAGTCGTGTTGGTTTCGCTGACGTTGATTTTCGTGCTCAACAACCGCGATGCCACCCCGAACGAGTACGTCCCACAAACCACCACCGAACCCGCCACCGAGCCGCCGCCGCAACCGGTGGACATCCGCATCCAGTTTGCGGGTGACGCACTCATGCACAGCGGACCAATTGCCGCCGCACGCGTTGGGCAAAACGAAGCCGGGTACTACACCTATGACTTCCGCCCGTTTTTGCGTGACATCGCGCCCTTTGTGCGCGCAGGCGACCTCAACATCATCAACATGGAAACCCCCGTGGATGCCTATGGCAACAACACGCGCATCTCCACCTGGCCGCGCTTTAACGTGCCGTTTGAGGTGCTCGAAGGCATTTCCTACGCCGGGTTCAACCACCTCATTTTCGCCAACAATCACACCGTTGACCGCGGCTTTGACGGCATGGTCGCCACCATTGAGAACTTCCGCCGCGCAGGGCTCGCGCACACCGGCGCATACGAAGACGAGGCCGCCTTCAACACGCCCACGGTCATCGACGTCAACGGCGTGCAGGTGGGCATCGTGGCCTACGCCGAAAGCCTCAATGGGCTAGACTTCCTGCTCACGCCGCACCAACACACCTTCGCCGTGCGCCGCTTCAACTTCTACGACATCACCAACGGCATCCCCGCCATGGTGGCAGACATGAACAACCTGCGCGCGCACGGCGCGGAGGTCATCGTGGTGTCGATTCACTGGGGCGCGGAATATGTGAACCAACCCACCGTGGCGCAGGTGCGCTTTGCCCGTGCGCTTGCCGAAGCCGGCGCGGACATCATCATGGGTCACCATTCGCACACGCCCATGCCCATTGAATGGCACTATCGCGAAGACGGCAGCCGCGGGTTGATTATCTACTCCCTCGGCAACTTCCTCGCCGACCAAACCCGCCTTGTCCCGCCGGATTCCCGCACGCAATACACCAAGATTGTCACCGCCAACGTGCGCCGCTATCCCGACGGCACCATCGTGATGGGCGAAGCCGAAGTGCTGCCCGCCTACATCATGCGTGACCGCACCGGCAACACCCTCGGCGCGCCCAACCGCATCGCCATCCTGCCGATTATCGACGGCGAGCTGCCCGAGTTCGTGCAGCCAGCCTATCTGCGCGCACGCGGCCGCAACGCCCACGCGCACATTATGCGCATCGTCGGCGGCTTCGACGGCCAGCCCTTCGCGCCGGTCATCCCCAGATAACCGCTTTTGTGATGCCCCTATGCTGGTCTGTGCTGGCATAGGGCATTTTTGTGTGCTCGCCTGTGCATACGATGTCTCTAGAATGGCAATACTGTTTAGGAAAACAAGGCTTTTTAGACTTTCGTCGCCCCCTCAGTCACCGCTTTCGCGG
>WQRM01000048.1 GCA_009786735.1 Oscillospiraceae bacterium
CCGCGTGCCGCCATGTTGCGCGCGAGGTCGATGAAGTGGATGTCGTTGACGTCCAGCCAACCGCGCGTGGCGACCATGCCAGCCTTGGCGTCGATGCCCACGGCGATTTTCTCCGCACCGTGGCGAGCGATGGCTTCGCTGACAAGCTCGGGATTTTCAACCACAACCGAGCCAAGAATCACCCGCGCAACGCCGTTGTTTAGGTAAAAGTCGATGTCGTCCATGGTGCGGATGCCGCCGCCGAGCTGCACCTGCAAGCCGGAGTTCGCAGCCACGTCAAGGTAGATCGCTTGGTTCACGCGCTTGCCCGCAAGCGAGCCGTCCAGGTCAACCATGTGAATCCACGCACACCCGGCTTGCTTGAAGCCAAGCGCCGTTTGCATGTAGCTTTCGGCCACCTGCTCAGCGGTGTCGAACTTGCCCTGATAAAGGCGCACGCACGCGCCGCCCTTGATGTCAATTGCGGGGAAGATGGTCATGTTTGTTCTCCTTTTTTGCACCTTTTTTGAAAAAAAGGTGCCCAAAAAACTTCAGCCGCGCCGCGCGCGTGGGGGGATTTTTATGTAAGTGGAAGAAGCACGCCCCAGTCCCCCTCATTGAGGGGGGGAAAGACCATCGTAGGCGGTCAGAGGGAGTGCAACAACTGCGTTCGCTGCAATTCAAACTGTGGTTTGGTGACATAGGCGTGATAGTGCACGCCGCCGTCTAGGTAGGCGTTGTACTGCGTCAAAAACGGCTCGGCGAACATGGTGAGGGGCTGCTCTTTTGCTACCCAGCGCGCGCCGTGTGTTTCGTCGCTGTCACGCAATTCGCCGCGGACATAGCTGCACGCAAAGCCCAGCATCACCTTCGTTGGCACGAGGTCATAGCCGCCGTAGCCCGGGTAGCTGCCGGTGTTGGAACTCACGCAAAACAGCCGCCCCACGGCAATTTCAATGCCGCATTCTTCCATGGCTTCGCGCTGCAACGCTGTGATTAAATCCTCGCCGTTTTCCACTTGCCGCCGGGGAAGTGCCAGGCGTCGTTTCTGCTGCGGCTTTTGAGCACCAGCACGTCGCCCTGCGCGTTTTCCACAATGCCGAAGACGGCTACGATGTGGGTGGGGAAGTGCTTCATGGTTTTGCCTTTCGTGGGTGGAATTTTCGCGGGGTGGTGCGGCGAAAGTGCGAGCGGCGAGCAGCTTGTGCTCCGCACGCCTCCCTCACCCGACCCGAGGTCGGGAGCTCCCTCCAGAGGAGAGGAGCTGGGGCTTGTTGCCGAAAGCCTTCATGTCGTTATCCTCTTAATCCTTAGCTCCTTCCCCTGGAAGGAGCTGGCACGCGCCGCGCGTGACTGAGGAAGGTGATTTTGCTGGCGGCTTGCACAACCCGCAACCTGTAGGGGCGGATGCAAATCCGCCCGGGATTTTTATGGCGGCGGAAAAACCACGGCGCGCCAATGGCACGCCCTACCAGAGTTGCGCCAATGGCGCTGGCTTTTTTACTTGGCATCAAGAAAGCACCGCGAAGCGACGAAGCCTCCCTCACCCGACCCGAGGTCGGGAGCTCCCTCCAGAGGAGAGGAGCTGGGGCTTGCTGCTTCAAGTTTTGATGTCGCTTACCGCTTAAGCCCTGCCCCCTTCTTTAGAGGGGGGATGTCGCCGCAGCGACAGGGGGGTGCGCAACCACTACAACAACTCAAGCTCCACCACGGTGGCGAGGGGGTCGGGCAGGTCGGCGGTGCCGAGGTCGATGAACGCACCGCTTTGGTACTTCGTGCCATACCAGGGCTCGAACAACACACGCTCGCTGCCGTCCATGAGCAGGCGAGCTTTCTTCACTTTGTCTTTGAGCCCGTCAAAGCGAAACGCCGCCGTGCCGCGCTCGAAGATGTGGGCATACAGCTTGTTGCCGCGCTGGGTGTAGCGCCCCCACTCGGGCTTGGGCAGGTCAGCTTTGCCGCAGCCATAGATGCTGTCGCTGTTTTGGTGCATCCACTCGGCAACCTCCTCGAACACCTTCACGGTGCCCTTGGGGAACTCGCCTTTGGCGGTTGGTCCCACGTTGATGAGCAGGTTGCCGCCTTTACTCACGCATTCGATGAGCATGCGCACCACAATTTGCGCGGACTTGTAGTTTTGATCCTGCGACACATAGCCCCAGTAGTCGTTGAGGGTGATGCAGGCTTCCCACGGCACGGGGCGGCCGAGTTCGTCCAAACAGCCTTCGGCGGGGATGATTTGCTCGGGCGAGTAGAAGTCACCGGCATAGACTTCGGGCTCTGCACTCAGGCAGTTGCCGCCGAGACGGTTGTCGATGACCGCCGTGGGCTGCAGCTCACGGATCATGTTCACAAGCTTGGTGGCCTCCCACTTTTCGCCGGTCATTTCGCCATAGGAGTAGTCAAACCAAAACACGTCGATCTGCCCATAGTTGGTGCAGAGCTCGCGCACTTGGTTGTGCATGTAGGTGAGGTAGTTCTCCCAGTTGCGCGGGCGGGCTTTGAACTCTTCGTCTTCGCGCATGGGATGGTTGCCGTCAACAATGGGGTAATCATCGTGATACCAATCGATGACCGAATAATAAAAGCCCACTTTGATGCCCTCGGCACGGAAGGCGTCAACATATTCACGCACCAAGTCGCGCCCGGCGGGTGTGTTCACGGCGGTGTAATCGGTGAACTTTGAGTCAAACAGGCAAAAGCCGTCGTGGTGCTTGGTGGTGAGCACGGCATACTTCATGCCCGCGCGCTTGGCGAGTGCCGCCCACTCTTTGGGGTTGTAGTGCACGGGGTTGAACTCATCGAAGTATTTTTGATAGTCCTCGTTGCTGGTTTTGTCGTGGAACTTGAACCATTCTGCGCCCGGCGTGCGTGCGGGAATGGCATACAGCCCCCAGTGGATGAACATGCCGAATCGGTCTTCCTGAAAGGCTTTGGTGTGGGCGGCGCGTTGTTCGTAGGTCATGGTGATTTCTCCTGTGTTTTTGTTTATGGTTCGGGTGAGCTGAGCAGCAGTTCGATATCTCTGTTCACCCATTTGAGGAACTGATTGGCTTTGTGGCGGCCGACTTGCTGTGCATGACCATCGCGCACCTCAAACGCCTCGCGCATGAGCGTACCAAAATGGGCGGGACGACGGTGGCTGTAAGCGTAAAAACTTTCTTCTTTGGTCGAAAACCAGCCGGATTTCAGCCACACCGCAAAACGGCATAGGTTGGCAATGTGATGGTATGAGTCTTGCAGGAGTTCGTCCGTGTTTTTGGGCAGCAGGGGCATGAACGTGGCAATGAATTGCTTGGGCGGTATGGGTGCAAAGACTTGCTCAATCTCCGCGCCATGCCAAGATGCACCGCGGTGCATCACCATCGTGAAGTGCGCGAGCAAGTCGCTGTCGGTCTTGGGGGTGTCGTCGCAAGGGTCAACGTGGCTTGGGCTTGCGTGGAACTCATACGGCGTGGGATAGATGAAATTGCCGCAGTGTTCGCGCAGCACCACGCTCATGATGATGCCGAGCGGCGGTGCGAGGGGCGCTAACTCGGCCAGCGCTCGTTGCAGCGCAAGTTTGGTGCTGCGGCACAGGGGTTCGCTCACCACGGCGATGAAAGTTGCTTCTTCGAATTTCCAGTTACGAGCTGCATCATCGATTGCATACTCACTCGACCCATACACCAGCGCACACACACCATACAGATAAATGCCCACCAAGTTTTCGCCGAGCAAAGCGCAAAATCGCTCGGTCACGGCATCCATCAGCGTGTGCACGCGCACGTCGAAGTCATAGTTGTCGTACATTGAATCGCCCCCTTGAAGGTGAAGTGCCCCTGCGGCGAGCAAGTCGCTTCGCTATGGTCTAATCCAGCCCCATAAAAATCCCCTTCGCGCGTAGCGCGGCTAGTTTTTTTTGGTTCTTTTTTTGCAAAAAAAGAACACACTTCGTCAAATCGTCCCCTTGGTGGAGAGCACGCCTTCTTTCGGCTGCAAGGCGCGGCGCAGAGCGTGGGCTGCGGCCTTGAAGAGCGCCTCGGCTTCGTGGTGGGCGTTTGCGCCGTAGCGCAGGTTCAGGTGCAGGGTGATGCCCGCGTTGTGGGCGAAGGCACGGAAAAATTCCTCGCACAAGCACAGGTCGAACTCGCCGGTGATGCTCTGCGAAAATGCAGCATTGAACACCAAAAACGCACGACCGCTCACGTCCACTGACGCAGCCGCGAGGGCTTCATCCATGGGGATTTCGGCAGTGCCAAAGCGAGCGATGCCGGTTTTGTCGCCCAGTTGCTGCGCCAGAGCTTGCCCCAGCACGATGCCGCAGTCCTCCACGGTGTGGTGGGCATCGACCTCAAGGTCGCCGGTGCAGGTGAGGTTCAGCCCCCAACCCGCATGCACGGCAAGGGCGGTGAGCATGTGGTCAAAAAAGCCCACGCCGGTGGTGATGGCGACCTCGCCGCCGTGCAGGTTCAGCGTGGCGGTGATGTCGGTTTCTTTGGTTTTGCGTGTGATCATAGGCACTCCTTTTCTGTTCTTTTTTGAAAAAAAGAACCAAAAAACTTTAGTCGCGCTGCGCGCGGGGATTTTTCAAGGGGATTAAGAGGAAACCGCGAAGCGAGGAGCCCCACCGCAGGTGGTTTTAACTGCGCGTGTGTAGAGCGCGACAGGCATGTATTCGCTGAACAAGCCGCCCCATTTGGGTCGCTCTTCACGCAAATCGGTCAACATAAACCCTGCCTTGAGTTGCCCGCCCAGTTGTTCTTCTAACGAATGGCTGAAGGTCAAGTTTTCGTCGTCATCCGGCTCAACATAGCTTTCGTACAACGCGCGGTCGCGCAGCGGATTCCATGGCAGCTTATATTTGGCAATCAACTGTGCATCTTCCTGTTCTTCGTCGTAATCCGCGAACATATACACGCAGGGATTATACACTTGCGCCAGCAACAAGCCGCCGGGCGTGAGCACGCGGTGGCACTCGCGCCAAACGTGTTCAACATCTTCGATAAAGTGGTTTGAAATCGGGTGAAAAATCACATCAAAGCTGTTGTCTGCGAACGGAAAACGCTTTGTCATGTCGGCCTTGACGAGGTTGATGTCATATCCCTCACGCTCGGCGACCAATTGCTCGCAATGCAGCTGCGCGTCGGAATAATCCATCACCGTGCAGGTTGCGCCAAACGCTTGCAGGATCGGCATTTGCTGCCCGCCGCCCGCAGCGAGCCCCAGCAAGTTCACGCCGTCGAGCCGATTGTTCTTCAAGAATGGCGCAAACCATTCTTTCGGCACAAGGATTTCTGTTCCATCCACATAGGTGATACTCCAATCACCGTTTTGCGCCGTCACGTAATCCTCGTGCGATGTCACGGCGCCCCAGTATTGGTCATCCGCGACCCATTTGTTGATCAGCGTCATGTTGAAATCAGCGTAATTTTCCGCGTTGAGGTCATCAAATTTCGGGCGATTGTTCATTGGTTTGCTCCTTTCGCGAAGTAAGGTGAAGCATCACGCGCGCCTGCGGCGAGCAAGTCGCTTCGCTGTGTTCTATCGCGTCCCCATAAAAATCCCCCGCGAAGCGGCATAGGTTTTTTTTGTTCTTTTTTTGCAAAAAAAGAACACGCGTCTTTACAGCTGCGCGGCGAGCGCATCAAGCACGGCGGCGTTTTCGGCGGGCGAGCCGGCGGTGATACGCAGGTGTTCGCCGAGGCAGCGCACGACGATGCCGCGTTGTTTGAGCGGCTCGAAGTAGGCCGCGGCACCTTGCACGAAGACGAAGTTCGCGGCGCTGCCGATGACGTGCAGACCGAGCGCGCGCAGACCGGCGGCGAGTTCGTCGCAGGATTGGCGGATGGCGGCGATGTCGCGGGTAAGTCGCTCGGGTTGGCAGAGGATCGCCGTGCCGATGGCTTGGGTGAGCGCACCGACGTTGTAGGGCGACTTGAGCGCACGCAGCGCACGAGTGAGCTCGGTGTTGGCGGCGGCAAAGCCCAACCGAAGCCCCGCCATGCCCGCCGCTTTGCTCAACGTGCGCAGGATGATGAGGTTGCCGTGCTGCTCGATGTCGTCGAGCAGAGATTGGTCGGCGAAGTCCATGTAGGCCTCGTCGTGCACCAGCAGCGTGCCGCAATCGTCGGCGGCTTGCAGCAGGCGGCGCAGGTCGCGCATCGGCAGCACGAGCGAGGTGGGGTTGCAGGGGTTGCTGAACATGAACAGCGCGGGCTTGTGCTCATGAAGTGCGGCGATAGTTGCGTCAACGTCGATGCTGAAGTCCGCGCGCTTGGGCAGCTGGATGATGTTCGCGCCGGTGACTTGCGCGTAGAAGCGATACATGGAGAAGTCCGCTTGGTAGCACAGCAGCGTTTTGCCTGCGCCCAAAAATGCGCTGCACAGCACGAACAGAGCTTCGTCCGCGCCGTTGAAGGCGGTGAGCAGCTCGGGCTTTGTGCCGTAGAACACCGCCGCCGCTTGGCACAGCTTCATTGCTGCGTGGTCGGGATAGCGGCGCAGGTCGGTGCTGGTGAGCGCCGCGAGGATGGCGGCTTGCTCGTCGTTGCCCATGGGGATGAACGACTCGTTGGCATCGAGCCGCACGGCGAAGTCGCCCGCGATGGGGTCGTAGGGCACGAGGTTTTTGATGGCGTCGTTGAGTTGAAATGGCATGGTTGCTCCTTGCAGATTGCAACCCCCACCGTCATGCCTAACGGCATGCCACCTCCCCCAAGGGGGAGGCATCGACTGAGCGGGGACTTGTAATGAGATGTTTTTCTAGATAAAAATGCAAGAAAAATCAGCGCAGGGGGTTTTGCGCCTCCCCCCTAGTGACCACCCCACGAAACAGGTTTCGCGGGGACCCCGGCGGGAGGTGGCACGCGTGAGCGTGACGGTGGGGGAATATGCTACATAAACCGTATCAGTGCCGCATTGCCATGCGCCTGCAATTGCTCGGCTTGGGCGATGGCAGCGATGTCGTCTTTCGCGGCGTGCAGGGCATCGCGGGTGTAATACACAAACTGGGTTTTCTTCACGAAGTCGTCCACCGAAAGCGGCGAGAAAAACCGCGGCGTGCCGCCGGTGGGCAGCACATGGTTCGCCCCGGCGTAGTAATCGCCCACGCTTTCGGGCGTGTAATGCCCCAAGAACACCGAGCCCGCGTTGTCCACTGCGCCGAGCAGCTCAAGCGGGTTTTGCACGCAAAGCTCCAGATGCTCGGGCGCGTATTGATTGGCGTAGTCAAGCGCTTGCTGCAAGCTCCCGCACACGAGGATTGCGCCGTTGTTACGCAGCGCTTGGGTGGCGATGTCGCGGCGCGGCAGGGTAGCCACTTGCCTTTCGAGCTCAGCAGCGGTTTCTTCGGCAATCTTTTGCGAAGTTGAGAGCAGCACGCAACCGGCGAGAACATCATGCTCGGCTTGCGAGAGCAGGTCGGCGGCGAGCCAAGCGGGGTTGGCGCTGTCGTCGGCAACGATGAGAATCTCACTTGGTCCGGCGATCATGTCGATGTCCACCGTGCCATAAAGCAGCTTTTTCGCCGTTGCGCCGTAGATGTTCGCGGGACCCACGATTTTGTCCACTTGCGGCACAGTTTCCGTGCCGTGTGCCATGGCGGTCATGGCAGGTGCGCCGCCGAGCAAAAACACGCGGTCAACGCCTGCGATGTGCGCCGCCGCCAGAATAGCTTCGCTGGCCTTGCCCTCCCACGGCGGTGTGCACAGGATGACCTCGCCCACGCCCGCGATGCGCGCAGGCAGCACGTTCATCAGCACGCTACTGGGCAGCGGCGCTGTGCCCGCCGGGACATAAACGCCCACGCGGTGCAGCCCGCGAATCTTCTGCCCAAGCATCGCGCCGTGTGCTTCGTGCGTGATGAAGCTCTGTTGCAGCTGGCGCTGATGAAACGCACGGATGTTGTCCGCCGCTTTGTGCAGCGCGGCTTTGAGCTTGGGTTCGCAGGCATGATAAGCCGCAGTGATTTGCTCACGCGGCACTTCGATATGTTCGAGCTCACAGCGGTCGAACTTGCGGGCGTAGTCGCGCAGCGCGGCGTCGCCACGGGCACGCACGTCGGCGATGATGTCCTGCACGATGGCAGTTACATTGCTATCGACTTCTTCAGCGCGCGCTTGCAGCTTGGCGAACACGGCCAGTTCGTCGCGACCGTTGCAGATGGTGATGGGTAGCATGGGCGGAGCTCCTTTCTTGACGCAGGCGCACCCCCTGCGCCTGCGGCGCTTCCCCCTCTAAAGAGGGGGATTTGTCAACCGTCTGCGTGTCTTTAACCAAGATATCGCTCGCGCACAAGGCGGTTGATTTCGGTGCAAACTTGTGAAAAATTCATGTCAATTTCTTTGTTTGAAAATCGTACGACCGTATAACCTCTGGTCTGCAAATAATGGTCACGGATACGGTCATATTCTCGTTGATGGTCGCTGAGATGATGACTGCCGTCAAGTTCAACCACGAGCTTCGCCTTCCGGCAGCAAAAATCTGCGATATATTCGCCGATGATGAATTGTCTGAAAAAACGAACAGGATATTGTTTGAGGAAACCGTGCCAAAGTTGGTTTTCTTGCACGGTGGAGTTGTTGCGCATTTCACGCGCGCGTGGCGTAAGGCGCGTATCGCGATTTTGCTCCATGTTAAATCTCCTTTAGAGCAGCGCAGGCGGTTGGAAATCCCCCTCTTTAGAGGGGGAAGCGCCACAGGCGCAGGGGGTGCGAGCGGCGGCGTCTACAACGCCCCCTCAATCTCGCGCAGCAATTGCGCAATTTCCTCGCGGCGCAGCTTCATGCTGGCGCGGTTGACGATCACCCGTGCGCTGATGGGCATGATGTCCTCCACGACCTCAAGACCGTTTTCGACGAGGGTTGCGCCGGTTTCCACGATATCCACGATGCCGTGGGCAAGCCCAAGCAGTGGCGCGAGCTCCACCGAGCCGTCAATCTGGATGACCTGCACGTCCATGCCTTTTTGCGCGAAGTGGCGCTTCGCCACAGTGGGATACTTGCTGGCAATCACGCGCTGGTGATGCCCGGCGTAGAAATCCACACCAGCGGGCGCGGCGAGGGCAAACTTGCACACGCCAAAGCCGAGGTCAAGCATTTCGTAGAACCGCCCGCCGCCTTCGGCGATGGTGTCTTTGCCCACCACGCCGATGTCGCACACGCCATGGGTCACATAGGTGAGCACGTCGGCGGCTTTGGCGAGCACGACTTCATAATCGCCCATCGGCAGGATGAGCTTGCGGCCTTTGTTGTGCAGGGTTTCGCAGTTGAGCCCCATGGATTCAAACAGCGCAACGGCGCGTTTTTCCAGGCGACCTTTGGTTAGGGCGATACGGATTGGGCGCATAGGTAGCTCCTCAATATGTTGATAGTCCATTGTACCATAAAACAGCAGTAAAGTCAACCACCTGCGGTGGGCAAGTCGCTTCGCGGCTGTCTATCATAGCTCCATAAAAAATCCCACCGCGAAGCGGCATCGGTTTTTTTGGTTACTTTTTTTGCAAAAAAAGTAACACGCGCCCCTCGTCACGCCTGTGCGAGGGCATCGACTTCGATGGCGAAACCGACGGCGGCGGCGTTGCGCCCGAACTCGGCCATGAGGTTGTCGTAGCGACCACCGGCAAGGACGGTTGCGCCGGAGCCTGCGATGAATCCGCGGAAGACAAGACCGGTGTAGTAGTGCAGACCGTGCACGAGCGAGAGGTCGATGTCGATGCAATCGCACAGACCGTGTGCCTTGAGCTTCGCATAAAGTTCGGCGAGGTAGTCGAGGGCAGCAATGGCGCAAGGCGCGGTGAAGAGCTCGCGTGCGCGTGTGAGCACGTCTTCGCCGCCGAACATGGTGGGCAAAGCGAGTAGTGCCGTCGCTGCGGGGTTGTTGCCAAACGGAGCAAGCAGTTCTTTGAGCGCGGGTGCGTTTTTGCTTTCGATGGCCGTTGCAAGGTCGTCGCGCAGGGTTTCGTCTGCGCCGAGGCTTTCAGCGAGACAAGTGAAAATGCGCGCATGGCCGAGCTCGATGCGAAACGTCGGTGCACCAGCCGCACGCAACGCCTGCACCGCACAACACAGGATTTCCTCGTCGGCATCTAT
>WQRM01000049.1 GCA_009786735.1 Oscillospiraceae bacterium
CGCTCCCCTTCCCCGCCGCTGTTGCGGTTGCTACCACATGAAGCCCAAGCGCGAGCTCGTTCGCATTGTGCGCAGCCCCGAAGGCGTGTTTTCGCTCGACCGAACAGGCAAAGCGAACGGTCGCGGCGCATATCTATGTCAAGATGCCGCGTGCCTGCAAACGCTGCGCAAAAAGCGTGGGCTCGACCGCTCGTTCAAGTCCAGCGTGCCCGCCGAAGTTTATGACGCCCTCGAAGAACAGCTTGCAGGGGCGGATGCGAATCCGCCCGCAGCATAAAGGAACCCTATGGAAAAAATTCTCTCTTATCTCGGTCTCGCGCGTGCGGCTAATCTGTGCTCGTTCGGGCACGATGCTGCCAAAGCGTCGCTGCGTGACGGCAAGGCTCGCCTGTGTTTTTTGTGCGAAGATGCCTCGCCGCGTCTGGTCGAGGAGTTCACGTATCTCGCCGCGCAAGCGCGTGTGCCACTGCACTGCCTCGCCCTCACCGCGCAGGACATCAAGCACGCCACGCAGTACAAAGCTGCCGTCATCACCGTGAACGACAAAGGCTTTGCGGCGAAAATCGAACCGCTATTGTAAGGGCGAACTGAGTTCGTCCACGCAGAATATATGCTACCATTCCGGGCGAACCCAGTTTGCCCCTATCCACTAACCACCGGAGGATTACATGCTAGAAAAAATCAGAATCAAGGACATTTCCGCAGCACTTGGCGTGGCCAACAAGGAAATTGTGCAGACGCTTGCTGCGCATTTCCCCGAGACCAAAACGCTCAATTCTGTGCTGGGCGAAACCGAGCTGGATGTAATCTTTGAACATTACACCATTGCCCGTGGCGTGGAGAGCTTTGACGAGTTCTATAAGCTCGCAGAGCTCAAACCCAAAGCACCGGCGAAGAAGCCCGCCGAGGTGAAAAAACCCTCTGCCGCACCCAAAAAACCGCCCACCAAAGAAGAGCGCGCCGCCAGCGAAACCGTTGCTAAGGCAGCCGCGCAGCATAAGTCCAGCGCGCCCACGGCACCGCCGAAGGTCAACAAGCCCAAGAAGGAAGGTGCCGCGCCGCAGGCTCGCACCAAAGCCGAGGCCAAGACCATCGACACCCGCAGCGGCAGCGTGAACCTGGATAAATACAACGAGCGCTACGAAACCATCGCACCGGCGACCCATGCCGCGCAAAACAATCGCCGGGCAGACACCCAAACCAACAAGCAAAAGCTCAACCAACGCAGCAAGCAATATCGCCGCCAAGGCATGCGTAGCTCACGCCGCGAAACCGAAGCCCAGCGCCTGCAGCGCATTGCCGCTGACCGCGCGAAGAAGCCCCAGCTGGTGATCAAAGTTGGTGAGGAAATCCAAATTGGCGAGCTCGCCATGCGCCTCAAACGCACCGCCGCCGAGGTCATCAAAGAGCTGATGAGGCTGGGTCAAATGTCCAGCATCAACGATGTCATTGACTACGACACCGCCGAGCTTGTTTCCGCAGAGCTGGGCGTGAAAGTGCAGCGTGAAGTGGTGGTGACCATCGAAGAACGCATCATCGACGACCATGTGGACAGCGAAGATGAACTGCAACCGCGCGACCCGGTCGTGGTGGTGATGGGTCACGTTGACCACGGCAAAACCTCGCTGCTTGATGCCATTCGCTCCACTGCCGTGACCGAAACCGAGGCCGGCGGCATCACCCAGCACATCGGCGCGTATCGCGTTGAAGTGGCCAACCGCCACGTGACGTTCCTCGACACGCCCGGGCATGCGGCCTTCACCGCCATGCGTGCGCGCGGCGCAAAAGCCACGGACATCGCCATCCTTGTGGTGGCGGCCAACGACGGCATCATGCCACAAACGATTGAAGCCATCGCCCACGCCAAAGCGGCGGAGGTGAACATCGTGGTGGCCATCAATAAAATTGACCTGCAAGACACCAACGTGGACAAAATCAAGCAGCAACTCACGGAGTATGAGCTTGTGCCCGAAGAATGGGGCGGCGACACGATTTGCGTGCCGGTGTCTGCCAAAACCGGGCAGGGCATGGATAATCTCCTCGAAAGCCTGCTGCTGGTTGCCGAGATGCAACAGCTGCGCGCCAACCCCGACCGTGCCGCCAAAGGTGTGGTTATCGAAGCTCGCTTGGACAAAACCCGCGGTCCGATTGCCACGCTGCTGGTGCAAAAAGGCACGCTGAAAAGCGGCGATGTCATCGTGGCGGGGCATGCAGTTGGCCGCGTGCGCGTGATGACTGACCACAACGGCACTGCCATTGAACAAGCCGGACCGAGTGTGCCGGTGGAGATCATGGGCTTGGCCGAAGCACCCGCCGCAGGCGAAACCTTTGATGCCGTGAGCGACGAACGTCTTGCTCGCGAGTTGGTGGAGCAACGCAAGCACGCCGCCCGCGAAGAAATCTTCAACCTCAACCAACAAGTGACGCTCGAAACCCTGTTTGATACCCTCAAAGAGGGCGAGCTGAAAGACCTCAACATCATCGTCAAAGCCGACGTGCAAGGCTCGGCCGAGGCGGTCAAGCAAAACCTGCTCAAGCTTAGCAATGAGGAAGTGCGCGTGCGCGTGATTCATGCGGGCGTGGGCGCGGTGAGCGAAAGCGACGTGATGCTCGCCAGCGCAAGCGGTGCGCTCGTGGTGGCGTTTAACGTCACCGCCGACCCGATTGCCGCCAACAATGCCGACCGCGAGGGCGTGCAGCTGCGCCGCTACAGCATCATCTACGACATGATGAACGACGTGGAGCAGGCCGTGAAGGGCATGCTTGCGCCGAAGTATCGCGAAGTGGCGATGGGGCGCGTGGAAGTGCGCCAAGTGATGAAATTCAGCAGCGCCACGGTGTGCGGCAGCTATGTGCTGGAGGGCAAGGTGCAGCGCGGCGCGCTCGTGCGTGTTACGCGTGGCGGCGTTGTGCTGGCGGAGGATACCGTGTCTTCGCTGCGCCGCTTCAAAGATGACGTGAAGGAAGTTGCGCGCAACTTCGAGTGCGGCATCACACTTGAGAAATTCACCGACGCCAAAGACGGCGACATTCTGGAAGTGTATATCATGGAAGAATATCGCGACTAGTGCTTAATGCAAAATGAGGAGGACTCATGCCAAGCCACCACATCAACCGCAACGCCGAGGACATCAAGCGTGAACTCAGCGTGCTGCTGCGTGACCTCAAAGATCCCCGCGTGGCCGGCAAGCTGCTGACCATCATGCGGGTGAACCTCAGCGGCGACGGCTCAACGGCGAAGATCCACGTGAGCGCCATGGAGGGCTTTGCGTCCGCGCAAGAGGCTGTGAAGGGGCTCAAGAGCGCTTCGGGATTTTTGCGTGGCGAGCTGGGCCGCCGCCTTGGGCTGCGCAAGTCGCCCGAGCTGCGCTTTGTGGCGGACAACTCCATTGAAGAGGGCACCGCGATTTTGCAAAAGCTCGACGAACTGGACATAAAGGGTAGTGATGATGAAGCAACAAGTTGATGTGAAACAAGCTGCTGGTCGGTTGTGTGATTGCCGCGCAGCCGCTGTTTTCATGCATGCGCATCCCGATGGTGATTGCCTGGGCAGCGGCTTTGCCCTCGCACATGCGCTGCGCAGCTTGGGGAAAGAAGTCTTTCTGCTGTGCAAAGACCCGATGCCCGCGATGTTCAGCTTCATGCGTGATGGCTTTGTGTTGCAGGGCGCAGATGCCGAGCTGCCCGACGACTGCCTGCTGGTTACCGTGGACGTTGCCGTGACGCATCTGCTGGGCGAAGAGCTCGATGCACGCTTCGGCAGCCGCATTGACCTGTGCATCGACCACCACCCCACCAACGATTATTTCGCCGCCGAAACCCTGCTAGACACCACCGCAGCGGCCTGCGCGGAAATCATCAGCGACGTGATTGACGCCATGGGCGTGCCGATGACCACGAACATCGCCGCCTGCTTGTATGCTGGCGTGAGCACCGACACCGGCGGCTTTCGCAACGCGAACATCACCGCCCGCAGCCACCGCTGTGTGGCGCGCTACATTGACCTTGGCGTGGACGTCGCGCCGCTTAATCGTGCGTTTTTCGAGACCCAAAGCAAGGCCTACCTTGAGATGGAACGCTTGGCGTTTCGCAACCTAAAATATTACTGCAACGGTCGCGTGGCACTGCTCGCTGTGACGCAAAAAATCTTTCGCCAAAGCGGCTGCAACGAAGAAGAGTACGTGCAGCTGGTGACGCGCACGCGCAAAATCGAAGGCGTGCAAGTTGGCGTGGCTATCCGCGAGCGCCCCGATGGCACCTTCAAGATTTCGCTGCGCAGCCATGCACCGGCGGACGTTTCGGCAGTGGCAACGCGGCTGGGCGGCGGCGGACACGTGCGTGCGGCGGCCTATGCCAGTGACCTGCCGCTGAAGGAAACCATCGCCACGCTCATCAAATGCATTGAGGAAGAGCTCGCATGTGCGGACTAATTCTGCTGGACAAGCCCGAGGGCATCACCTCGTTCAGCGCCGTCAACCGCGTGCGGCGCGCGCTCAACTGCAAAAAAGCCGGACACACTGGCACGCTTGACCCCCTTGCCACTGGCGTTTTGCCGGTTATGCTTGGGGGCGCAACGCGTTTTGCGCAGTTCCTGCCCAGCCACCGCAAGGCCTATCTCGCGGGCTTCAAGCTCGGCACCACCACCACCACGCTTGACATCACCGGTGACGTGCTTGAGGAGCGCCCTGTTCACGTATCACACGAGCAAATCGCCGCCGCGCTTGCGCCGTTTCGCGGCAATATCCTGCAAGTGCCGCCGATGATCAGCGCGCTCAAGCGGGACGGCAAGCGGCTGTATGAACTCGCCCGGCAAGGCATTGAGGTTGAGCGCGAGCCCCGCCCCGTGGAGATTTTTGCGCTGGAATTGCGCGGCAACGAGCTTTACATCGAGTGTTCGGCGGGCACTTATGTCCGCAGTTTGATCGACGACCTTGGCCGTGCGCTGGGCTGCGGCGCGTGCATGACTACCCTGCGGCGCGTGCAGGCCAACGGCTTTGACATCGCGCAGTGCACGCCGCTTGAACATGTCGCCGAGGCTGAAATCCTGCCGATGGAGCAGGTGCTGGCAGCTTACGATGAATTGCGCGTGTCGCCTGCGCAGGCGATACGCTTCCGCAATGGCGGCGCATTAGACCTCGCACGACTACAAATAAAAAACCCAACAGAGAATGAACTCCATCGGGTTTTCGGTGATGATATTTTCTTGGGTTTGGGGCGTGTGCAAGGCGATGAACTAACTGTTGCACGGTTGCTTGTTCGTAATGAAGTCTAGCGCAAAAGAAAATGTTGACAAATATAGTCGAATATGGTAAAATAGAGCTGTCCTCATATGGCGCAGAAAGGGTGAGCACTTTGAACAAACTTTTGTCCTTGCCCAGGCTCGAGGATTGGTTCAATGCATAGGTTATTATGTCGACGGTAGAAGGTGTTGAGCGCATAAATGTGATTTTGATTGTGCTTGCAACAATTCGGATTGGCAGCCTAGCATCCCAATTTGCAAAAACTGGAGGACAGGCGGAACGCTTAACCGCGAAAAAGCAACACCTGAACCATAGAAACGATTGGGACAAATCGTACGCAAAAATTGGATGAAACAATGTGACAATAAGGTGTCACATTTGGAACAAATACCATGCTTTGCGTTGCAGTTTAGGCTCGAGTAAACAAAAGGGCGAAACTAGGCAAGCAATGTCCCTTGCTTCCTAGTTTGACGATTAATGGTTTGAAACAACCTTTTCATAAAAAGCATCCTAGCTCTTCACTAGGATGCTTTGTTTGTGTTATCCCTTAGCAAACCCCGCCACGGTCAGCATGAACGCGCCGAGCTGTGCGCCGAACTCGGGCGCGCCGTCCATGATGAGGCGACCGGCTTTGGTGGCGTCCATCATGTCGTCGGTGCTCATGAGAATGCCCAGTGCGCTGTCGAGGCTATCGAAACGCAGGGTGAAGAAGGGCATGGCGCGTTTGTATTCGCCACGGCCGGCACGGCTGTTGCCCGCTTTGATGCGCAAGTAGGCCGACACCTCGGGGTGATCATTCACGGCCCAGCTATACACGCGGTCTGGACTTACGCTCGTCCAGGCTTTGATTTCTTCGTGACCATTTTTGTTCAGCGCGCTGATGCCGCTGCTCAACAGATAGAAGAACGCCTTAACAAGCAGGACTTTCGTCTCCTCGTCTTCGGGCGCTTTGGTTGCGCTGAGCAAGCCGCTCATCTTCAGCAGCACGCTCATGAACGCCACAAACATGCCGGTATGCTTGGCCGCGCCAATCATCTTCGGCAGTGTTTTGGGGCTCATTTCGCCTTTGAAGAACGCCACAAAGGCCTCCACGCTTTTGAACTGCAGCTCCACCATGGCGTTGTTGCACACTTTGTCTGCACACACCAGCCACTCGCCGTTGTTCACGGTGAAGTGCGTGGCAACTTTGCCCTTGGGGGCTTCGGGACACAGCGCGCTCACTTGGAAGATGCAGTGCGCTTTCTTGAATTTTTTCGCAAGGCTGGGCACGTCCGTGGCGATGACCTTCACCAGCGGCAGTGCGGCGTTGAGAAAAATTTTATATGCAAATAGCGTATCTTGATCCATTCTTAATCTCCTTAATCTAAACCAGGATAGGGCACAGCGAAGCGACGGAGCCGCACCGCAGGTGCCACAGCGAAGCGACATTAAACTTCATCATCCCAGTTGTCGTCGGCTTCGAAGTCTTTCTTCATCACTTCGCGCACCGCGTCGGCAATGCCGTTTTGGTCGATGCCAGCGATGTTCATCAGGTCTTCGTGCAAACCGATGGTGCTGAAGCTATCCTGCCAGCCCAAGCGTTTGACTGCACAGCCTTTGCCATACTCGGCAACCACTTCGCACACCGCGCTGCCCAAACCGCCGTTGACGGTGTGGTCTTCAGCCACGAGAATGCGGCGGGTGTCGTCCACTGCTTTGCGGATGGCGTCCACATCCAGAGGCTTGATGGTGTGCATATTGAGCACGCGCACGCTAAGACCATCGGCGTTTTTGAGGAAGTCTGCCGCTTGCGTGGCGGTGAACACACAGCTGCCGCAGGTGATGATGGTGATGTCGGTGCCGTCGCGCATGGTTTGCGCTTTGCCCAGCGCAAAGCCGTAGTCCGAGCTCTCATACACCACACGGTCGAAGCCGCGGTTGATGCGGATGTAGAACGGGCCGGGGGTTTCGTAGGCCGCGCGCACCGCGTTGACGGTTTCCATGCCGTCGGCGGGGCACACGAGGGTCATGTTGGGGAACGCACGTTGCAGCGCGAAGTCCACAATGGCGTGGTGCGTGCTGCCCGCTTGCCCAAACGACGTGCCGCCGTGGGTGGCGATAATCTTCACGTTGGCGTTTTGGTAGCACACGTTCGCGTGCACTTGGTCGGCCGCGCGCAGCGAGGTGAACACACTAAACGCGCTCACAAACGGCACAAGACCGGCTTTCGCCATGCCTGCTGCCATGCTCATCATGTTTTGCTCGGCAATGCCCACATTGAAGAAACGCTCGGGGAATTTATCACCAAACATGCCGATCTTGGTCGATTTCGCCAAGTCCGCGGTCAGTGCCACGATTTCGGGATGTTGTTCGCCCAGCTCGCACAGGGCTTTGCCGTAATATTCAGCGGTTGCCAATTTGGTCGAGTCCGCTGCGGTGTAAGTCAATCCTGCTGCCATTTATCTCGCTCCTCCTATTGCTGTCATTTTAACTTGGGTAGCCCGGTAGAGAGTTTTCATGTTATCCAACTCAGCTGCCCTCCTTGTTCGCTCTTGCCACGCGAGCTTTGTGGTATGTTTCCAGCTCAGCTTTGGATTTTTCATACATGTCTTCGTTCATCGCGCCATAGTGCCACAGATAGTTATCTTCGATGTTAGCGATGCCTGCGCCTTTTTTGGTGTTGCACAACACCAGCACGGGTTGGTTGGTTTTGTTGGCTTTGGCAAACTCGATGGCATCGTCAATTTCGTTGAGGTTTTGGCCGTCAATTTCCTTCACGATGAAGCCAAACGCTGCCCATTTGTCGGCCAGAGGCTCAAGCTTCATCACATCTTCGGTGCGACCGTCGATCATGCAGTTGTTGCGATCCACAAAGGTGATGAGGTTCGTGCAGCCAAAGTGCGCAGCGCTCATGGCGGCTTCCCACACTTGGCCTTCGTTGAGCTCGCCGTCGCCGGTGATGCAGTATGTCCACCAGTCTTTTTTCAGCACACGGGCGGCAAGTGCCGTGCCCACAGCGATGCTGATGCCGTGCCCCAACGAGCCGGTGCTGGCGTCCACGCCGTCAACCTTGTTGCTGTCCAAGTGGATGCCCATTTTGCTGTTGGTGAGGTTGAAGGTTTTGAGCTGCTCGGCGTCGTTGTAGCCGCGGCTGATGAGCGCGGGGGCATAGGCGATGCCTGCGTGCCCTTTGCTGAGGATGAAGCGGTCGCGGTCTTCCCAGTTGGGGTCGTCGCTGATGTTCATGTGCTTGTGATACAGCATGGTGAGAATGTCCATGCTGCTCATGCCTCCGCCGATGTGCCCGCTGCCCGCCCAAAAGGTGGTGTCCAGGCACAGTTTGCGCAGCTCGTGAGCTTTGTTCTCAAGAGCCACCCATTCCTGTTTGGTTAATGCCATGTTGGTCCTCCTAGATATTAGATTTTAGATTGTAGATGCTAGATATTAGATGTGCTATGCTTTTGGCTTCCCCCTCTGTCGCTGCGCGACATCTCCCCCGGCGGGGGCGACCTTGGCGAAACTCGACCTCTCAGGTGTTGCCAAGGGCTCCACCGCGTGCGGGGGAGCTGGCACGCGTAGCGTGACTGAGGGGGCAAAACAAACAACTCACCGCTCCTTGCGCTTTTTGCGCGGTTCGCATGGCAAAACTTCCACAATATCGATAATCAAGTCCGTGTTGATGAGATAATCCTTGCCACCATCAACAGCCATGGTCATCCAGTGCCCATCAATGGCTTTCACATCATCAATAAACGGAGCGTCCTTGCCAATCACGTGAATCCTACATGTGCAACCAACGAAGCGTTGCAGTGCGTCACTCATCGGAATGTCCTCCTTTTTGCGGTTGCGAATGCGTTGAATGGCAGCAGCCGCTGCGGCTCGCTTTTTCTTCTTGCTCTCCCAGAAAACAATGATCAACAGCAGCAAAATCGGCAACCAAATCCACCATTCATCCATGCGGTCACCTCCTGCTAAATCGGCAGCCATGACGGCAGCAGATAGATGATCCTGCCGTTGCGCAGCATCATCGGCCACAAGTTAGTGCCCACGCCAAGCGGACCGCGCCCGGTGCGTGCGGTGACCAAACCGGTTTCGGGGTAGACGTTAATCAGCTGCCCTGCAAAGCCCAGCGATCGTGTCGGTCGCCCGGCAGAGCGCGTTTGCGCAGCGCCCCACCACAGCAGATTGTACGACACCAGTCCCCACAGCGCGGGGTACTCTTTGCAGCCGCTTAGCGCAGTGGCGGTCCACCAATCGGGGAGCACTTGCACGCCGTCGATGTAGCCACCTTCCAGCGTGAACACGCCAAACCGCAGCATGTCGCGCGTGGTCATATAAAGCCCTGCGCCGCCCTTTGCGCGACCATCGGCGGTGAAGATGCGCTGCTCGGCGCTGGTCATACCCAGCGGTTGCAGCAGCCGCTCTTGCAGCAATATGTAGTAGCACTCGCCGGTGGC
>WQRM01000050.1 GCA_009786735.1 Oscillospiraceae bacterium
GCGCGGATGCGCCGGTGGGGGTAAGAAAGGACAAGCCCATGAAAAAACTCATCGCGCTCATCTTCGTCTTGCTGTTGCTTGCAGGTTGCGCAAGTGTGGCACAGCCTGTGGTGGCGGAGGAAGAAACTACGCTCGAATACACCACGACCGAGCAAACGACCACCACAACGGAGTGGACAATGCTCCCAACTCGACTGATTGATTTTCCCACCAGCTTTCGCGGCGCGCCGGAGGTGTATTGGCCGATACTTCGGTATTTGTACATGTTCAATGACAACCATGAGGGTAACATGATGTACGCGATGGATGCGCTTTGGTTTGCTGGTTTTGGCTTTGCCACTCGCGGGAACAATGCGTATGCGGTTGCGGATATTAACGGCGACGGCATCGACGAATTGATTTTGTTTGGTCAATTTGAAGGTCAAGCCCCACACATGATTGCGTTGTATACGCAGCACGACGGCGTTGCGGTGCGACTAGGTGAATGGACACACCGCTCACAAGCAGTTATCACAACGGATGGTATCATCTATGACCGAGGTTCAAATTCGAGTGAGAGTTCTGGGTTTTCATCGTATAGACTTGAGCCAGGCGCGACACGCCTCACGGAAATAACTTTTCATCGGACGGATTTTCGCGGCGGCGAGCGTGTATATCAAACAGGCTGGGATGGTGAATGGTTGCCGCTTAGTGAAGAAAGAGAAGCAGAACTTTGGGCTACCATGAACCCACCCAACCCCATGCAATTTAACTTCATCCCCATCGAACAGTAAAGGAGCACACTATGCTAGTTTCCCCACACGACATTCTGCTGCCCGCCTTCCAAACCGGCAAGCTGGTGGGCGCATTCAACACCGGCAACCTAGAAATGACCCTCGGCATCATCCGCGCCGCCGAGCAACTCGGCACGCCCATCCTGCTGCAAATCGCCGAAAAACGCCTGCCGCATTCGCCGCTGCATCTGATGGCACCCATGATGGTCGCCGCCGCACAACAGGCGAGTGTGCCCGTGGCGGTGCAACTCGACCACGGCGAGTGCCCCGGCATCATCGACCAAGCGGCGCAGGCGGGCTTCACCGGGCTGATGTTCGATGGCTCGCACCTGCCGCTTGACGAAAACATCGCCCACACACAGGCCGTGCGTGAGCGCTATCCCGCCCTGTGGCTAGAGGGCGAAGTTGGCGTGCTCGGCGGCAGCGAGGGTGGTCCCGAGGCCGAGGCGCTGCACACCTGTCCCGCGCAGGCTGAACGTTATGCTGCCGAAAGCGGCTGCGACTGCTTGGCGGTGTCCATCGGCAACGCGCATGGGCTGTACAATGGCGAGCCAAAGCTCAACTTTGCGGTGCTGGAGGAGATTCGCCGCCGCCTGCCGAACATGCCGCTGATTTTGCATGGCGGCACGGGCATCCCCGCGCGGGATCTGCAGCGTGCGGCTACGCTGGGCATTTGCAAGGTCAACATTGCCACGGCGAGCTTTGCTGCGCTGCGCCGCGCCGCTGCTGCCGCCGAGGGCGACTACTTCGCCATGAGCGAGGCGATGGTGCAGGCGGTGTGCGACAGCACGCTAGCTGTCTTGGAGGCTCTGTAGATGGCGGATTGCTGAAGTCGGCAGCCCCATCACGTTGTAGAAATCGCCCACGATGCCTTTCACCAGTACCGCCCCGCGCCCTTGAATGCCATATGCGCCCGCTTTGTCCATCGGTTCGCCGGTGGCCACATAGCGGGCGATTTCGTCGTCCGTCAGCGGATAAAATTGCACTTGAGTTTGCTCGGCGAAGGCAACGCGCCGGGTATCTTTTTGCATGCACACGCCCGTGATGACCGTGTGCTCGCGCTCGCTGAGTTGCCGCAACATGCGCGCGGCATCGGCTTCGTCGGCGGGCTTGCCGAGGATTTCGCCATCCACCACAACGATGGTGTCGGCGGCAATCACGCATGCACCGGGGTAGAGCGCCGCCACAGCTGCGGCTTTTTGGCAGGCGAGCTCGCGCGCGGCATCCTTCGGGCGAACGCCGGGTGCGATGGTTTCGTCGATGTCAGGCGCGTACACGGTGAAGCTAAAGCCCGCGGCGGTGAGCAGCTCGTGTCTGCGTGGCGAGGCGGATGCTAGGATGATTTGCATTGTGATTCTCCTTTGCAGCTTTCTCTATCCATTCTACCACAAAACTGCCAAAAATTCAATGCAAAATCCGCATTTTCCCCCTTTACTTTTTCGCGCGCGTGTTGTATAATATAACATGTATCATTGTGTTGAAGGAGTTCCCATGCGATATAATCAAGAAATTTGCAGCGCTTGCAACGCTGCGTTTGACGAACACAGCGACGTTGTGGTGTGCCCAGACTGCGGCACGCCGGTGCATCGCCAGTGCTGGCAAGCTGCCGGTGCGTGCCCCAACGCCCACTGCCACGGTGAAGAGTTTGCCTGGCGGCCCACGCATGTTGCGCCACCCGCACCCGTTGGCGAGCAACCCAGCAACCTGTGCGACCACTGCGGTGAATACACCGAGCCGGGCATGCCGTTTTGCCCCGGTTGCGGTGTGGAGCATGGGCAGCTGTCGCCGATGGAAATGTTCACGCAGATGAGCGTGGAGCGCGAAAAAGCCTTTCTGCGGGACTTCCCGGCGCATTGGGTCAATGGGCAAAAGTTGCGCGCCGGTGACACCGTGGCAGGCCAGCCGATGGAAGAAATCTGCTTGCAATTGCGCAGCAACCAACGCACCGCCGAGCGCTATCTGTCGCGCTTTGCCCGCGAGCGCAACTTGGGCTGGAACTGGGCTGCGTTTGTGTTCGGGCCTTACTGGATGTTCTTCCGCAAGCTGTTCAAGCCTGCGCTGATTCTCGGGGCTGTTGCTCTGGCAATCACCTTTGTGTTGCTGCCCATCAGCGAAGCGGTGTGGGGGATATTCACAGCCTATGGCGCAAACCCGGAGCAGGCTTTTTGGATGATGTGGAACGTGGTGCGCATGTATCCATGGCAGGCGATTGTGGCAGCCGGGTTATTTTTAGGCGGACGCGTGGTTGCGGGTTTGCTCGGCGACCGCTTGCTGCAAGGCAAAATCATGGGCAACATCAAGAAGGTCAAGCGCGAGGACGCTGTGCTTGGCATGGACGAAGCCGCGCCCGTTTCGGATGGCGAAGGTGCGATGCGCAGGCTCAACCGCCACCAGTTGCTGGCACGCATGGGCGGGGTGTCATACTTTGCGCCGCTGGTCTATTTTTGGGCATGGATTTACTTGCCCGGCTTTTTGCTGAATTTCGTCAACTGGATTGTGCGATAAGGAGGTTTTATCATGAGCATTCGTCCCGATGTGATGGCACTGGCGCGGCAATACAAGGCAGGCACGGTGCTGTTTCGCGGCAGCATCCGCGCGCTGTCCAACGCGCTGCACCCGCAGGAGCAACCGCAGGTTGTGCTTGCATGCACGCTCACGCCAAGCCTGACCGACACCTTTGACGACGACGAAGAGCGCGTTGGCGTGATCGCCGTGACAAACATGCGCGTGGCGCACGCCAGCAGCGAGGGCGTGGCCAGCTTCGCCTTTGCCGATATCCACTCCTTTCGGCTGGACACCGAGGATGACTACGTTGTGCGCTTTGGCTCGCAAACGCACCAGTGGCATGCGCTGTTCATGGGTGCGGTTGGCGGCAGCGCGGAATACGCGGGCGTCTTCCTGCGCTTGATGCAGCAACTGGCCACCGGCACAGCGCCCGCGAACATGGCAACTGCCGCCGCGGCTTCCACCGCTGCGCAGCAAGTGCGTGTGAGCTGCCAAAGCTGCGGTGCACACGAGCTGCTTGCGCCCGGGCAGGCGGTGCCTTGCCAATACTGCAATAGCGCCCTACAAGCTCCTGCGCTTGAACCCGCACCCGCGCCTGCTGCCACAGAGCCCGCCCCGCAAGAAGAACAAAGCACCTTCGGTGGCGGCTTCTTGGGTGGTCTGCTCGGCGGCGCGCTGGGGGAAATCATCGAGGCCGTGGTGGAGGAGTTTATTTAAGGAGGTAGTCTATGCATCCGACAATTTGGGCGGCGATTATTGGTACTGTTGGCGGTTTTGCTCTTTGGGGGCTTAAAGTGTTAGCAAAATGGCTTCCGGTGCGCAAACAGTATAAAGACGGCTTAAAGCTTGTTGACCTAGCGCAAGAACAAGGCATAGATTCCCGCGAAGAATATGCAAAATATCGCAAGGCGCTTGGGTGTTTTCAGGATGCGGACAAGCAATTGCAGGCTCTCGGCTCGAAAGCCAAACTGAGCATGCAACGCGCCGAGATACTCAACGAGCAAGGGCGCACGCATTGGCGCATGGCAGAGTATGATGATGCGTTAGACTGTTACCAAGATGCACTGAGCATTGCTCGGCAACATAAGCGAAAAAAGCATTTGTTATTCGCCTCCGCAATCTACAACAACATCGCGTTGGTCTATCGTGACCAAGGCAAGCTTGACGAGGCGCTGAAGTGGCATGAAAAAGACAGGAAAATTTGTGAAGTTGCTTTGCCCGCTAATCACCCAAGACTCGCCACAACCTACAACAACATTGCGACAGTCTATCGCGACCAAGGCAAGCTTGACGATGCGCTGGAGTGGCATGAAAAAGCAAGAAAAATTTGTGAAGAAGTTTTGCTTGCCAACGATCCTGCCCTTGCCACAACCTACAACAACATTGCGACAGTTTATCACGACCAAGGCAAGCTTGATAAGGCGTTGAAATGGTATGAAAAAGCAAGAAAAATTCGCGAAGAAGTTTTAACAGCCAACCACCCTGACCTTGCCGAAACCTACAACAACATTGCGTCGGTTTATCGCTACCAAGGCAAGCTTGACGAGGCGCTGGAGTGGCATGAAAAAGCGAGAGGAATCAAAGAAGCTGTTTTGTCTGCTAATCACCCAAGCCTTGCTACAACATACAGCAACATTGCGGTGGTGTATCGAGCGCAAGGCAAGTTTGATGATGCGCTGAAGCTCTTTGAGAAAGCCTACAGCATTGCTCGCGAAGTGTTGGGCGAAGAACACCCCCGCACAATCAACTATCGCAAAGGCATAGAAATCGTTCACGCCAAACTAAACCAACCCACAACCAAAACATAAACGGAGGACACACACATGAAAGTCAGAAAAGCCATCATCCCCGCAGCGGGACTGGGCACGCGCGTGCTGCCCGCAAGCAAAGCCGTGCCCAAAGAAATGCTCAACATCGTGGACAAACCCGCCATCCAGTACATCGTGGAAGAAGCCGTGGCGGCAGGCATTGAGGAAATCCTCATCATCACCAACCGCGGCAAAGGTGCCATCGAAGATCACTTCGACCATGCCTTTGAGCTCGAAACCCAGCTTGCCAAACAGCCCAGCAAAGCGGGCATCCTCGAGCAAGTGATGGGCGCTTCCACCATCCCCGCCAACATCTACTTCCTGCGCCAAAAAGTTACCAAAGGACTTGGCCATGCGATTTTGTGCGCCAAAAACTGGGTGGGCGACGAGCCCTTCGCCGTGCTTTATGGCGACGATGTCATTCTGTCCGACGACCCGGTGACTGCCCAACTTTGCCGCGTGAGTGAGGAGTTCGGCTGCGGCACCATCGGCGTGAAAGAAGTTGACCGCAAAGACGTGCCCAAGTATTGCTCCGTGGAAAACACGCCCGAGCGCGACAACATCATGCGCGTCACCTCCATCGTCGAAAAACCCGAGCCCGGCACCTTTAGCTCGTGCTTCAGCATTTTGGGTCGCGTGGTGCTGCTGCCCGAAATTTTCACCATGCTCGAAGAAGGCGTTGCCAACACCCCCGCCGGCGAGGAATACTACCTCACCGATGCCATGAGCGATCTCGGCGCTGCCGGCAAACTCATGGCCGTGGACTTCATCGGCACGCGCTACGACATGGGCAACAAACTGGGTATTCTGCAGGCCAACTGCGAAGTCGCCCTCAATCACCCCGAAATCGGCGAAGATGCCCGCGCGATGATTAAAGCCCTTGCCGCGACGCTGTGACGTTGCGGCGCGAAGTGTTCTTTTTTGAAAAAAAGAACCAAAAAACTTCAGCCGCTTCGCGGTGGGCGATTAACAAAATAACAAAAAACCCACTTCCCGTCACGCAGGAGGTGGGTTTCGTCAAGTCTAAAGTTCTTTTGGTTACTTTTCTTTCAAGAAAAGTAACGCCTGCGCGGCGAGCGCAACACTCACTCGCTCTCCGGCGCGGTGAGATCGTTGGCTTGCACGAGCAGTTCGCGGCGTTGCTCGTCTGTGCCGGAGCGATACAGGATCACCAGATATTGTTCCTCGCGGTTGAGCTGCGCAAAGCGCACAATGGAATCATCGATGAGCGCGGTGGAATAATCCGTGTCGTCCGCCAGCACCTCGGCGGGCGCGTTTTCGCCAACGATTTGTCCCAGGGTAATTTGATACAACCGCGCAAGGTGCAACAAGGCTTCCACGCTGATTTTGGTGCGCCCGCTTTCGTAGTAGGCGTAGGTCGAACGGTCAATGTGCAAAAAATCCGCAACCTGTTGTTGGGTTAGCCCGTTGCGACGGCGCAGCTGTTTTATCAATTCAACATAATGCATGAAAAGCCTCCTTCGACATCCTCTTGTTTATTCTACCACACTTTTGAGCAAAACGCAAGTTGTCGTGGCATCTTTTCACGAAATTCGGCGTTGCACGCAGGCTTCGAGCGCAACAAAGGCGTAAATATCGTCGCCAAACAGCTCGCTGGCGGCTTGGTATTGCGCAAGGGGCAGGGTCTCGAACGTGCAGCCGGCGGCGATGCACTGCGCCACCAGCTCGCCCACGATTTTATAGGCCGTGCGGAAGGGCATGCCCCGTGCAACCAGATAATCCGCGCAATCGGTGGCGTTGATGAAGCCCTCGGCGGCGGCGCGGCGCATGTGCTCTGGCTTGGCTTTCATCGTCGCGAGCATGGGCGCGGCGGCCTGCAGGCAGGCACGCACGGTGTCCACGGCATCGAAAATCGCAGGTTTATCCTCCTGCATGTCTTTGTTATAGGCCAAGGGCTGACCTTTCATCATGGTCAGCAGGGCAGTGAGGTCGCCAAACACGCGCCCGCTTTTGCCACGGATGAGCTCGGCGAGGTCGGGATTCTTTTTTTGCGGCATCATGGAGCTGCCGGTGGTGTAGGCATCGTCGTGCTCCACAAAGCGGAACTCCCAGCTGCACCACAGGATGAGCTCCTCGCACAGCCGCGACAGGTGCACCATGATGATGCTCAGCGCGGCGGCAAGCTCCATGCAAAAATCGCGGTCGCTCACGCCGTCGAGCGTGCTGGCGGTGTAGCCATCAAAGCCCAGCGCGGCGGCAGTGTGGGCGCGATCAATCGCATAGCCCGTACCGGCAAGCGCGCCGCTGCCCAGCGGGCTGACGTTCATGCGTTGTTGGCAATCGTCCAGCCGTGAGATGTCGCGCCGCAACATCTCTTGATACGCCAGCAGGTGCTGCGCGAACAAAATCGGCTGCGCGCGTTGCAGGTGTGTGTAGCCCGGCATGATGGCATCGGGGTACTCGTCACGCTGGTGCTGCAGCGCGGCGATGACGGCCTGCACTTCAGCGCGCAATTCGTCGCACTGACCGCGCAGATAAAGCCGCAAATCGGTGGCCACTTGATCGTTGCGGCTGCGGCCGGTGTGCAGGCGTTTGCCTGCCTCGCCGATGCGTGCAGTGAGCTCGCCTTCGATGAAGCTGTGGATGTCCTCGGCGGTCATGTCGATGGCAAGCGTGCCGCTTTCGAGCTCCGCCAAAATATCGCGCAAGCCACGCTCGATGGCGGCGCCGTCTTCGGCGGTGATGATACCCTGCTTGGCGAGCATGGCGGCGTGCGCCAAGCTGCCGGTGATGTCCTCGCGGAACATGCGTGAATCCACGGCGATGGATGCGTTGAAGTCGTGCGCGGCTTGGTCGGTTTGCTTGGCGAAACGACCCGCCCAAAGTTTGTTTGCCATCGTGATGTCCTCGCTTTCTTTAAGCTATAGTATAGCACACTTGTGGACATCCGTCAAGCGCCGGTCAGCTCTTGATACACAAAACAGCCCATGAAGTGGTCGTTCACCATGCCCGTGGCCTGCATGAACGCATAGATAATCGTGCTGCCCACAAAGTTGCAGCCGCGCTTCTTTAGGTCCTTGCTGATGGCATCGGAGATAGGGCTGGTGGCCACGAAGTCCTCGATTTTCTCAAAGCGGTTGACAATCGGCTTGTGGTCAACAAAGCCCCACAGATAGTTGTCCAAGCTGCCGAACTCCTCTTTGATGCGCAGCACAGCTTGTGCGTTTTTTACCGCAGCGTGGACCTTCATCCGATTGCGCACGATGCCCGGGTTTTGCAATAGTTCGGCGATTTTTGCGTCGTCATACTGCGCCACTTTTTCCACGTCAAAGTTGTCGAACGCCGCGCGGTAGTTCTCGCGCTTGTTCAAGATGGTGATCCACGCAAGCCCGGCCTGCGCGCCCTCCAAAATGAGCATCTCGAACAGATGGCGGTCATCGTGCTGCGGGCGCCCCCACTCGTTGTCGTGGTAGTCCACATAAATGGGGATGTCGCCGCACCAGCTGCAGCGTGTTTTGTCGTTCATCATTTTCTCCTTTTCTCAATCCGTCAACCCAAAGTGCCGCGCAAGCGCATGCAACGTTTGCGTCCGGGTGTCGGTTTCGGTGTCTTCACGCACAAGCGCGAAAAATCCGCTGTGGGCAAACTGGTCATAAATTTGCTGGCTGTTTATTTCCGCCATGCAAGCAAGAAAGTTCTGCATGGTTTTTTCGGGATCATCGGCTTGCAAGATTTGCTCGTTCAAAAACGCTTTTTCCGGGTCGTTGCGGTCAAAAAAGTGCTCAACCGCCATGGATTGCGGCGAAAGCATGACTGCAACCTGGTGATAATCCGCAATCTCGCGCAGCACATCAACAGGGATATTGGTGTCCACGATTGTCCGCTGCGTTTGCGACACACTAATCAAGTGCATGATTTCAAACTCAGCGCTTTCGTGCTGCACGCCTTGTATCCAATCCGAGTATTGTTGCGGTGTTCGGTTGATGAACTCCTGCCAATCCCGCATGGTTTGAAAATAGCACAGGTTGGGGTGCGTTTGCGGGTTGATGAGATGCTGGGGAACACAGTCATAATTCTCGCCGCAATGCAGCAGGTTATAGGTTTCGGCAAGCATGCGCACCATGGTGGATTTCCCGGCGTATGCTGTGCCGTTGATGAACAGCACATTCCTCAAATAATGCTTTAGAAGCTTGTTGTCTATCTGCATGTCATCATTTTCCCCTTGCATTTTTTGCCTAAAACCACCCCGCCGTTGCGACGCACCCCTCCACGGAGGGGAATGAGCTTATCACAAACAGTTTCACCGCGAAGCGGCGTAAAGTTCTTTTGGTTACTTTTCTTTCAAGAAAAGTAACGCCTGCGCGGCGAGCGCATCACTCCGACCAAAACTTGCGGTCGAGGCTGCGGAACTGAATCGCCTCGGCCAGGTGCTGCACGGCGATGCGCTCGCTGCCGTCGAGGTCGGCCACGGTGCGCGCCACCCGCAGGATTTTGTCATAGGCCCGCGCACTCAGCCCCAACGCCGCAAACGCGCCTTCCAGCAGGCGGCGGCTTTCGTCGTCCAGCGGGCAAAACTGGCGGGTTTGTGCGGGCGTCATCTGCC